>JBFKTM010000697.1:0-2279 GCA_041636295.1 Oleiphilaceae bacterium | reverse complement strand
GTAATAAAGTCGTGCCTTTTGCAGAGGGACGGGTATTGGAGATCGGTTTCGGTTCCGGTCTCAACTTGCCCTACTATGACGCTGACCGGGTTGAGTTTATCTGGGGTTTGGAACCATCAGAGGGAATGCGAAAGAAAGCCCGCAATCGAATAGCCAAGTCTAACCTTGAGGTTAAATGGTTGGACCTTCCTGGCGAAGAGATTCCGTTAGACAACAATAGTGTCGATACCATTCTTCTTACCTACACCCTTTGCACCATCCCCGACTGGCAGGCCGCGTTACTACAAATGAAGCGCGTTCTTAAACCGGGTGGAACGTTATTGTTCTGTGAGCACGGAGAAGCCCCAGATGAGTCGGTAAAAAGGTGGCAACAGCGGATTAACCCCTACTGGAAGAAAGTCGCAGGCGGCTGCAACCTGAACCGTCCTATCCCCTTTTGCCTGGAGCAAACCGGTTTTAAAATCCAAAAGATGGATACCATGTATCTTCCGTCTACGCCTAAAATTGCCGGTTTCAACTACTGGGGTTATGCGCAACAGAGTTAATTTAGCCACCGTACTCTTGCAGTAGATCAAGCAGTGACGATTGTAACTGCCTATACTTATACATAAAGGATGATAAGTTTAGCGCTGATGTGCTCGTGAGGATGGTTATTAATGCACTCTGTGACAGGCCAAAGTACCCCCGTCGCCCAAATCAACAGTGATATTATTGCGGTTAATAGAGCGATACTGCAGCATAGCCGTTGGTTGGCTGAATGGAATAAAAAGTTAATCTGTGGACAGCCCCTGTCTGAGGATTTTCTTCAATCGGATGCCCATAAACACTGCGGGTTTGGCCGCTGGTATTATAGCGATCACAGTCAGTATACCGAAGCACAAGATGAGTTTTTGCAGCTTGAGCCGTTACACAGAAAGCTTCACGACAGTGTCAACGTGATCGTTCGAAAATCAAACGAAAATACGGCTATTAAGTGCGACGATTACGACCTGTTCATCGCCTGTGAAATGGCCTTTACCTTCGCTTTGGTCAATTTACGGGATGCTCTATTTGGCCAGTTGTACTCATTTGACTATCTCACCGGTGTTTATAATCGTCAGGCTTTCTATTCCATTCTTGATAAGGAGTTTGCCCGTATTGAACGTACCTCCGGCCAGAGCAGTATCGTGATGGTGGATCTGGATTTCTTCAAAAAAGTGAATGACCAGTATGGCCACCAGGCAGGCGACAAGGTATTGAACTTTTTCGCCAACTACCTCAAGGAGAACCTGCGCCCTTACGACTCGGTGGGCCGCTACGGTGGTGAAGAGTTTTTGCTGTGCCTGCCTAACTCAACCATCAAAGATGCCGCTACCATCATGGAGCGGTTACGCGAAGATCTGGCAAGCCACCCAATTACCATCAAAGGCCCTAACCACACAAATATTGAAATCAATATTACCGCCTCGTTTGGCATATCATCCATGAGCAAAGACCACCCGCCTAGTCAAGCTATCGATACCGCCGATAGTGCAATGTATGATGCCAAAACAGCAGGACGAAACCAGGTGCGGATCTACCACTATAATTAGCAATTTCCAGATTTCGGCCCCGCGATTATGCCTAACCGACAAGGAAATGCTATACACACCAGGTTATTCATAGCCAACCCGTCTAAAAACGAATCATATCTCATCTAAACTATAGAGAGTTGGATGGTACTTTTCATGTTTAACTCAACATCCTACAAAGAGAGGAGAGTTGATATGCGCGCTACCTTTGAATCACAAGACCCACACTATAACGGCATGGACAGACGGCTAATACAACGAAGAAAGCTGGCAGACAGACGGATCAGTGTTCGTTTTGAGCCAGATAAAGAAGATAGACGCCAGATTCAAGGGCGCAGAACCCATGATGGTGATAGCTGGATACAGCATGAGTTCTGAAATAAGCAGCTACCCCCCCCTAAGTACCGCTTAAGTACACTGCAGATAACCGCGCATTGTCATTCTTTCACTGCGTAGTACATTCCATCGGTGATATACTCTCTCCCACTCACTCCATCCTCCACCTACATATTTCGGGAAACCCCAGATGGTAAAAATCGGTCAGCTCAACGAACTTGAAATTATTAAAGAAAGTGACATTGGTGTTTATCTTGATGGAGAGTCATTAGGGCAGATCTTTCTTCCCTTTCGCTATGTACCTGCCGGTAAAAGTATTGGAGACCGCGTAGAGGTATTTATCTATTTCGACTCAGAAGATCGAATTATTGCCACAACTGAACAACCAAAAGC
>JBFKTM010000696.1:0-2286 GCA_041636295.1 Oleiphilaceae bacterium | reverse complement strand
TTTATCTGCCGAGGAGGAAACAGAGCACGGCCCTAATAGCTCAAAGGATATTTTATCGAATGCAATCTCATCGCCGGGAACAGCATATGACTTTTCCACCCTGACACCGTTAATAAAGGTACCATTGGCAGAGTCTAAATCTTCAACTAATAATCGGTCTCCTTCAATCGTTAAACGCGCATGTTTTCGTGACAATAAACCGTCTAGTACGACCAGGTCACATTCAGGATTTCTGCCGACATTGGTGATCGGTTGTAGCGGCAAATATTGACTACTTAGTAGGTCCGACTCTTTTTTGAGTGCCCAGTCACCAGGGCGATACTTCTCTGCTTCTGAAATTTCTATTTCGATAGATGCCAGTTTTATCCGGTCCCACGGCTGTAACGCTTTGCTACGGGTGATACGCTGATTATTAACAAAGGTTCCGTTTTCGCTTAGTAGGTCAGACAGCATAATCGCGTTGCCATCAATGGTAATTTCTGCGTGAAAGTCTGAGACACCGGGTTCATCAATGACTACATCGTTACTTTTGTCATGGCCTAGTGAAATGGTTCCCCAGGATATTTTAGTGGGTGGCCTGTTGATGTTGATGAATTGCAGTAGCAGCATAGGGGCTCCTAGTTTCACCGAACCATTATGGTGACGTAAAGTAGGGGGGTAAAATAATTAATAGGGCAACAAGCAATATAAGGGCAGAGATAATCAGCAAAAACAGGCGAGGCTTAGATAACTGCCACCAGTGTTTTCTTCCTGGTAACGATTGACTGGCTTCAGCGGTTTTTGTACGTTCTGTTTCACTGAAAAAAGGAATGGTCGCATCGTGAGAGGCTTCCATCACCTGGCCACTCAAGGGCGAAGAAATGAGAAACACGCTAATGTTGTCTCGCCCCCCTTTTTCTAATGCCATGTTAATGAGTTGATTGGCAATTTCCTGATCGGTTAAATCCTGATTGATCAAACTTGCGATTTCAGTGTCGCGCAGCTCGCCGTGGAGACCATCACTGCATAGCAGAATTTTTTGACCATTGGCCCATCGACCATGCAGGTGGTCAACGCCAATCGTTTTATTGGTCATACCCAGTGCCTGGGTTATTACATTAGATTTAGGGTGCCCCCAGGCTTGTTTAGCGCTAAGCTTCCCTTCGTCGATTAATTGCTGAACGTAAGAGTGGTCACGGGTGAGTCTTGTTAGTTTTTTATCCCACAGGTATGCGCGGCTGTCGCCAACCCAGGCGACCTCATAATCGGCAGAACCATCACACCTGAACGCCACAATGGTTGAGCCCATGCCGTAAACTTCGGTGTGATTCTTACTGGCCTCGACTATTGTATGATGGGCTTCAACGATGGCATCAGTCAGAGATACTCCCTTGCTGACGTTATTATAAATCTCGTTGATAGCCGTTTCACTGGCAACTTTCCCCCCTTTAGCGCCACCCATACCATCGGCAATTAACCATAGACCAATAGAGAGGTCGGCTTTATAACTGTCTTCATTGCTCAGCCGCTTTCGACCAACATTGGTGCCACCGCCAAAGCTACAACTGGCCATATGGACGCCCTCTACTAATCTGTATTACCTTCACTCAACTATTTGGTAGTCAGTGTGTTGTACAAATAGCGATCAAACTGTTTGTTAAAAATAGCAGATGATGCCTGAGTTAGACAGCCTGTTCAGGTCGGGATCAATTTCTGTTAACGAGAATGTTCATTCATATAGCCATTCACCCAGATTCACCTCGACTACACTTAGAATGACTCATAAATAGTAATCAGGATTAGAGGGTGACAAGGGCCGTGACGGTACAGCCATTCTTTGGCTCCATTTTCAGCATAATGGTGATTGGCTGTTGTATCGGCATAGGCGTCAGCGGGTGCCAGTCAACATCGAAGGCTCTTACTCTCTCTACCGAGGCCGGGATGACTCAATCGGTTCAGCAGGGAGGCACTTTCAAACATCGTGTTTTTTTTAAACCCGGCGATGGCGACAGGCTTCATATCTATATTGAAGGCGATGGGCAAGCCTGGTGGAATCGGCACCGGGTATCACGTGACCCTACGCCCCATAATCCGATCATGTTAAAGCTAATGACGCTGGACCCAGCACCGGCGATCTATATTGCACGCCCCTGTTATTACATGAATGGTATTGAACCCGATTTTGAGGACAGTGCCTGTACTCCCTATTGGTGGACATTTGGCCGTTACAGCCGCCCCGTGGTCGATAGTTTAGCGACCATCGTAAAGAGAGAATCCAAGCCCTATAAAGCGATAGTATTAATAGGG
>JBFKTM010000695.1:0-2294 GCA_041636295.1 Oleiphilaceae bacterium | reverse complement strand
GGTTACAGCTGCAAGAATTAAACAAATTGAGGGTGAAGTATTCAATAAGGTAAAAAGTTCCTCAAAATTGCTTAAAGTTTTGGAATGACTATTTATTTTGTTAGTATTGGAATTCCTTTTGCTTTTTTATTCCAACGTTGACTCTCAGACCAATAAGGCCAGGTTAGGGTTGCCATAAAAAGACCCGCAGCCTCTCCAATAAGGTGATTATTTCCAGAGGAGAAGCCGGAATAAAAACCATTAATAAAGTGCATATGCTGATATATTGACGTCAGCCACCTCTGCCTGAATGAAACCCCTTCTTCACCTTCAAATATCTTTGAATCGGCCCCTCCGATAATTTGCCAGGCAATACTCCAATTAATGAGTCGAATACCCAATTCCAGGGAACTGGTCCAGTGAGGTCCTTTCATATAGGGGCACTGATCAATCCAGGACAATACCTGTGTTTTTAACGCATGGAGGTATTTTTTATCGCTACTAACCCAGTATGCCTGTGCCAGTGTGACGATATGCAAATGCCGTGAAGGCTCCCACAGATATTTGATATCTCCCACAATGCCTTCGTTACGGTAGTCTAGTGACTTGCCAAACGTAAGGGGGGCTAGATGGCCAGAAAGCGGATTGCGATTCCACTCCGGCGGATACCCTATAAAGAGATCATCCAATACAAAAACCGTCAGATTACCGCGAATAACTTGATCGGCGGCCTTACAATAATCCGACTTAAAAGAGCATTCATCTAAGGGTAACCAGTTAATTCCATCTCGCGTAAAATCAGCACAGGGCACCTCACCTGCTGTTAACATACCCTGTTGTTGTATTCGCGAGATTACAACATTGCGAAGTCGATAGTTGATCTCGCGCCACGACATGCACCGTAAGCGATTCCAATACCAGGTCACTTTTTGAGAAGGAGAGCTCGCGTTCACAATGGCTCCTGTTATCGAACTAGCATTAGTTAAGATTCGGAATGGTTATTAAGATTGAAGATATCAAAAACACGCTTGATCAACCTTCAATCACCTCTGCATCAACGTTTAGCTGTTTTAAAGTCTCTTTAATCTCGGCCACATAAACCGGATTCATCACTATCACGACATCAGGCCGATACTCCTGCAAAAATTCAGGCGCTACCACTTGATGCCCTGTACCCGGAACATACTTCCCCTGCTTATGGGGGCTCAAATCCACGATATAATCAACATGCTCAAGGGCATTAAGCACATTAAGAAAAGTGACACCTTTAGACCCGGCCCCCCATACCACCACTCGTTTATCCTCAGACTTGAATTCATCGAGTTTAACTTTCCACTCGCCAATTTTTTCGGAGTATAAAGAGGGAAACATAGCGGCAAAGTTGAACACATTTTCCTGTACTTCAATCGTTACCGGAGGGGTCTGCTCTTGAGTGCACATAATGGGTTGGGCCTCTATCGTTAGGTACTGGTTGCCATACACGGTATTCAGGTTGGTGGTAACGAAACCGCTATCATGAAAAGCCTTACTGAGCGATTGCTGACTAAAATAGCCGCAATGTTCGTAGATCAGATCCCAGATACCCATGTCACGTAAGGTGTACATCACACTGGGCACTTCAAAAAAAACCACCGCATCTGGACGCTCGCCAATGGCATTTCGTACACTTCTTAAGAACTGCGTAGGCGTTTCAATATGTTCCAAGGCATGCCGACAGCAGATAAAATCGGCATCCAAGTGGCCATATTTATCCGAATAGTAATCTCGTATAAAGGTGATATTGTTAATGGTATTTTCATCTAGCCGCCCCTCTTCATAACTGGGGTCGAAACCAACACCTTTACTTCCACCTATCTGGCAGATCCGACTTAAAAAATCCCCTTTACCACAGGCAATTTCTACTATGGTTTTATCATACAGTTGATATTTTTCTACCAGGTTACTGGCAAGTGCTTCGGCATAGGACTGAAAACAGCTGGACGCATGGAGCGAACAGTCATAATCTCCTGAGTACGCCATCAGTGAATCGTCAAAAGACTGATTGAAGACATGACTGCAATGCTGGCAGATCGCCAGGTCGATATCGCCTTTGGGCATTGCTTTTGCCTCATCTTCCGTTTGAAGCAGTACATTGCAAAATACCGGAACACTTGCAACACGAATACTTTTTCTGACCTTGTCCGAACCACATACCGGGCAGTATGAATGTTCTTCGTGAAAATTCATGATCAACTCCTTATAGAGTCAGCAACTCGGGATTCAGGTCCATTTCGCGCAACGCAGTAGCAACCTCTTTACGGTAGATCGGGTTCATT
>JBFKTM010000694.1:0-2297 GCA_041636295.1 Oleiphilaceae bacterium | reverse complement strand
GCCCACCTCGTCGAGGAACAAGGTGCCGTTTTCTGCCAACTCAAATTTGCCGGGTTTTCTGTCGGTCGCCCCGGTAAATGCTCCGCGCTCATGGCCAAAGAGTTCACTTTCCAGCAGGTTATCGACCAAGGCAGCGCAATTGATCGCCATAAAGGGGCCCGGGCGCAGACTATGCTGATGAATCGCTCGCGCCACCAGCTCCTTACCGGTACCACTCTCCCCCGTAATTAATACTCTGGCATTACTGTCTGCCACCAGGGCAATTTCTTTACTGACATCGAGCATGGCCTGACTCTTACCCAGTAACCGGGGCGCTGAATACCCTTGCTCTGTGGTCGATGAAAGCACGGCGACCTGGCGAGACAATTGCTGATGCGCCAATGCCCGATTTACCGTCATATTCAGCTCATCGGTTTTGATCGGCTTGTGCACAAAGTCAAAGGCGCCCGCTTTAATGGCGGCGATGGCAAGCTCCAAATCATGCTCGGCGGTCATCATTATCATCGTCGCCCGAATATCCTGTGCTTTGAACTCATTGAGCAAGTCGTAGCCTTTACCATCCGGTAAGCCTTGATCCATAATAATCAAATCCGGTTGCTCGAGACTTTCCAATTGCCTTGCCTCGGCAAGAGTGCTGGCGTGAAACACTTCATGACCTTCATCTTCAAAATGCATGGTGAGCATTTGCGCCAGCGCGCTTTCATCTTCAATGATTAAAATGCGTGATTTCATGGGTGATTAAAGTCCTTCACTTACTTTCACAAGCGCCACTGCTACGGTTGTGCCTTTTTCTACTGCTGACTCAATATTCAGAGTGCCCTGATGAGCATCCACCAGTGACTTTACGATGGCTAACCCTAAGCCAGAGCCATTAGGTTTGCCACTCACAAAAGCATCCGTAATACCGGGTAATTTTTCAGGGGGGATAATGGCACCCTGGTTTTTTACCGTAATCACACCATGACTGTCGGACTCGTCCACGATCAAGCTGATGGTGCCCCCATGCGCTTCTGCATCCGCCGCATTACACAACAAATTAAGCAGTATCTGATTCAATTTATCTGGGTCAGCGCTGGCGCGAGGCTGGGCATTCACGACGAGGTTAACCTTCTGCGCTTTTGGCTCAAACATATATTCGTGGATGGCTAAAAACTGCTGAGAGAATTTCGCCAGTTCCACCTCTTGAGTTTCAAGATTCGCAGGCCTGGCATACACCAACACTTCGTTTAACATACGCTCCAGTCGCGAGACTTCTGAGCTGGCGAGTTGCGCCCGCTTGCTGGCCCGCTCGTCGCCCTGACGATCAAAATACTCCAGGGCCAGGCGAATGGTTGCCAGCGGGTTGCGAATTTCATGGGTAAGCTTGGTAGCAAACTCACCTATCGCTGCCAGTTTCTCTTTTTGTGCCAAAGCATCTCTGGCGGCAATCAACTCCTTGGACCTTTCTTCAACAATCGATTCCAGGTTTTCACTGTACTCTTTCAGTTGCAAATAGAGTTCATAGTTATCCAGGGCAATAGCGGCTCGCTCGGCAAACAGACTGGCTACCCGTTCATCATCATCAGAATATACCCGCGTGCATTCGTCGAAGTAACAGAGCGTCCCCACCACTTCACCACTTGGCAGTTTTAGGGGAATACCCAAATAAGAACAATAACCGGCGGGCGGGTTGCCATACTGTGGCGTCGCCAGAGCATCTTCCACACGCAGTATATCGCCGCTCTCGACCACGTAGGTTGACAGCTGGCCGTGCACGTCCAAGGGTACCCCCACCTTAGTGCTATGAGGCACGCGGGCCAACACATTTTTCTTACCGTTTCGATAAAGGGTGACCGCCGCCGCGCCATCCCCCAGCACATCCAAAACCGCTTGACAAAGCTGTCGTAAATATCCATCAAGTTCGCCTGTTCGATAACTGATCGTCGACAGCGTGGCAATGGCCTTTTCCTGCAAACTCAGGTTATGCTGTTCAGTCGATTTCGCGTTCATCGAACCGCTTGCTGTTGAATTCCCTGTTTCAACCATTAAGACATCCTCATGGATAAGATTACCCTTTAGATTATACTGGCTGAATCGAAGTTTTGCTGCGTTTGATTGGCTCATCTCAATGCTCACAGAGTATCTATTGCTCGTCGAGAAAGATTTAATGAGAGAGGAGAGATGTTAAATGAGAGATGGTGATTCAATGACTATGTAGCTTTTCACATCCCTCTTCTCTCTTCTCACATCTTTCAGTCCTGTAGTTTTACCATTCAGGATAAAAATTTTTAAAGTGACGACTGTTAAATAGCCTTTGG
>JBFKTM010000693.1:0-2304 GCA_041636295.1 Oleiphilaceae bacterium | reverse complement strand
CATTCATTACCGTGAGCTTTTGCAACGTAAAGCGGTCTACCGCTTCTTCTTCCGCATAGAATGCATGAGATACGTCTTCCCCTAGAAAGGAGCGCCGGGTTTCTCTGACGATTCGCAAGCGCTCAGACATTTCACTTAATTGATCGGCGCTAAAGTCCATCAAATTAACTTCACCCAATTGCTGCTCCAACTCAAACAGGGCTTGCTTGTATTCAATATAGCCTTTCAGAATGGCCATCGCTTCTGAACGTGCTGGCTCCTGTAACGACCCACCGATCATGGACTCCATGTTGGCCACAATCTGGTCAACTGACATCTCTCCAACCGTGCCCAGAAAATAGTCCATAAATCGCTTTATCGACTTATCGACGATTAGATGACCATCATCGCCTACTTTAAAGCCGCCATCTATTTCCGTCCCGCTTAAAGAGTCTGGTAACACTATGTTTGTCTGACTTGATTCAACTTCTCTCCGTTTTTCTGGAGAAGGTAAATTTTCAGTCACCCCCTCTACCACAGAGGTTTCTGGTGTCGATTTAATTTATGCCACCTGAAGCTTAGGCGCGTCACTTTGCATTAATAAAAAAACGATAATGCCGGCCAGTATTCCAACAACCCCAAATAAAAAACCACCTAGTTTTTTACCGCTCACTATTCTCGTCCTCCCTAAGTATTTTTATCACCGCGAACGAATTATTCTTTTCACCATAATTCCGTATAGGTCGAAGCAGGATAGCATTTTGCGACAACACATAATGTGCACCAATGTACAGTTTTGAGATATGCGGTTACGAACTTCCGCCTGAGAAAAGCACAAACAGTTAGGAGAAAAACGAGGGAAGGGAAAAAAGGTGCAATCCGATCATTGCACCACAGCACGCATGTTATCTTCGATTTGGTCGTACTGAACAGTTAACACCCTAGCGTTTACGGTGTTAGCAAAAAACTCTAGATAGGCGAGGAGCCATAATTAATGGTTGGTTTACGGGGAGGATCCGCTCGCACGTTATCTTCTATTTGCTGCACCTGGCCACCCTGACTTAAAAAGGCCTCAACATCACTCTGCAACTGACAACGAATTTCCTGTCTTTGCGCTTCAGTAAGCTCGTCACTGCTACCCATTTGCTCAACGGATTTTATTGTTTCTTTTTTTACCGCACGTGCGCCCATAACACCCCACCTTTTGAGAATGACTATTAACCAAGCCAAACCGAACCAGATCTGACTTAACTTAATTTTCAAGTAGATACATGAGTTAACTCAAGTAACACTCAAACTCTATTTCCCGTAAGTTATAGAACAAAATGACTGGACGTCCAATATTTTTTTTGTTTATTTTGTATCTTTTTGTTTCAGGCAACATTGCATATTAAACAGCATATTAGCAACACATCATCACCAGCACTTACAACGTTACCCTTTATCCATTTGTTTTTATTGATATTTAAACTACTTTCTTATCTTTTCACCGTCTAATGTCAGTAACGATTGATAAAGCTCAGGACGCCGATCCCTAAAGAGCCCCCACTCCACTCGACGCTCGTTTAATTCGTCCAAATCAAACTGATGAAGCAAAAGGGACTCAGTCTCACGGTCAGCTACTTCTACCATTTTGCCGGTCTCATCGGCGATAAAGGATGAACCATAAAAAGTGATCGCACAGTTATCACCGGTTTCTTTGCCGATGCGGTTCGAGGCAATCACCGGCGTAACATTTGCCGCCGCGTGCCCCTGCATCGTTCTCTGCCAATGCCCAGAGGAATCTATTGTTTCATCGTAGGGTTCAGAGCCAATGGCCGTGGGATAGAACAATAATTCAGCGCCCTGCAATACCATGGCGCGCGCAGCTTCAGGAAACCACTGGTCCCAGCAAATGCCAACACCTATCTTGCCAAAAGCCGTTTGCCAAACTTTAAAACCGGTATCTCCTGGCGAGAAATAATGCTTTTCCTGATAGCCTGGACCATTAGGTATATGACTTTTACGATAATTATCCAATACCGTGCCATCAGCATCGATCACACACAACGAATTAAAGTAAGCATTATTGCTTTTTTCGAAGTAACTGATCGGTAAAACCACATTAAGTGCTTTTGCAATATCTTGGAAGTGCTTAATAAGCGGATTGTTCGCAAAGGGTTTTGCCAGTGTAAAATGCTTTTCGTCTTGGTCGATACAAAAGTATGGCGTCTCGAAAAGCTCTTGAATCAAGACTATATTCGCGCCCTTTTCCGCGGCTTGCCTGACTAACTTTTCAGCTCGGGCAATATTGCTTTCTAATTCCCACGTGCAAGCCATTTGAGT
>JBFKTM010000692.1:0-2307 GCA_041636295.1 Oleiphilaceae bacterium | reverse complement strand
CGAACTGTCTCGACGACATAACCAATCTCTTTCAATCATCACTATTGATATTGATTACTTCAAGAATATTAACGACCAGTTTGGTCATACCGCAGGTGATGATATTCTAAAACAACTCGTTGAATGCATTTCTTCATCCGCACGAAAAAGTGATTTATGCTTCCGCTGTGGAGGTGAAGAGTTTATCGTCGTACTAAACAAGACTAACGAGATCGGGGCCCGAATTATTGCTGAACGCCTAAGACTGGCCGTAGAAAAAACACGTTTTGTACATGGGGATCAGATAATCCCCGTAACAATTAGTGCTGGCACCGCAACCTTCACTCATGCTGAAAAGCTGGAATCGCTAATTAAGCGATCTGACAAAGCCCTCTACAAGGCAAAAAACAGTGGTCGCAACAGGGTCGTATCCGCTGAATGCTCAGAAAACCAATCAGCGAATAATGGCACAGCCGACAAGAAACGAGCCTAACAAGTGAAGTCACACAGGTTATAAACATCACCACAGCCGAGCTGCAAGACATTAATGGCTAAAGGCTTTCTTGTCAGCCTTTAGCTCGCAGCTCAAAAGCATTAGCGCCCGACTTTCTTTTTTCGAGAATCCGCTACCGGCTTCACTTTTTTATTGCGTTGACGCTTCAGCTTCTCAATCTCTTTTGGTTTTTTCTGCTTAATTGGCTTTGACTTTAAGCCAACTATCTGACAAAGATTGTCTGCATCTTTTTGATTAAGTTCTTCAAATTGCCCAACCTTCAAGCGCGAAGGCATAAACATACAGCCAAACCGTACTCGTTTTAACCGACTGACAGACACACCCTGTGACTCCCATAAGCGCCGAACTTCACGATTTTTACCTTCCATCAAAACAACATGAAACCAGTGATTAAGCCCGGTACCGCCAGAATCATGAATGTCAGTAAACTTGGCCATTCCGTCTTCCAGCAACACGCCCTCCTTCAAGCGCAAGAGCATCTCTTCGTCCACATCACCTTTGATACGAACCGCATATTCACGGTCGATTTCACTAGAAGGGTGCATAAGTCGATTGGCTAACTCACCATCAGTCGTAAACAATAAAAGGCCCGATGTGTTGATGTCCAAACGCCCAACAGTTATCCATCGCTGCCCCTTAACTGGAGGAAGACGATCAAATACGGTTGGTCGCCCTTCTGGATCGCTTCGCGTACAAACCTCGCCTTCCGGCTTGTTATACATAAGAATTCGTCGAGTGGACAATTCAGTCATATCAATTTTGACCGGCTTGCTGTCAATCATTATCTTATCCGAAGCAACCGCCCGATCCCCAAGCTGAGCGACAGCATCATTCAGGGAAATCCGACCCGCTTTAATCCACGCCTCTATCTCACGTCTAGAACCAATACCGGCTTTCGATAGAAGCTTTTGCAACCTTTCTCCAGGAGCAGGGTTTGATGTAACCTTTGGTGTATCAGATGTCATGTTAGTGAACCAAGAATTATTTTGTAGAATTAATGAATAGAAGTATCTTCATCATCGAAAGTAGAGTTAGTATCAGGTAAATCCGACAACTCTTCAGGTAACGCCCCTTCGCTCGGAGACATCATTTGCTGCTCAATTTCCAAACCAATCGCTTCAAGGTCACGAATTTCCGATAGAGGCGGTAATTGTTCCAAACTTTGCATATTAAAGTAATCTAAAAATTGCCGGGTGGTAGCATACATTGCCGGCCGCCCCGGCACATCTTTATGCCCAACAATTCTTACCCAGCCTCGCTCCATCAACGTCTTCATTATATTAGAGCTCACAGCGACCCCTCGAATATCTTCGATATCCCCACGCGTAATCGGCTGTCGATAGGCAATTAACGAGAGGGTTTCGAGTAACGCTCTAGAGTATTTCTGTGGTCGCTCCTCCCAGAGCCTGCTGACCCAAGGAGCAAACGCCTGCTTGACCTGAAACCGATAACCACTGGCCACTCTTACTAACTCAAACCCTCTACCACGACAACTTTCTGCTATGTTATCAAGTGCTTGCCGTATATCCTGCTTGGTAGGGCGCTCGGTATCATCGAACAGCTCATAAATTCTATCTACATCCAGAGGCTTTCCCACAGTAAGCAGCGCGGCTTCAACAATACTCTGGATTTTAGTCATAAAATCCAGAGATTGCTGTTGGATCGTGCTTTTTACATTACTCTCCTGCCCGCTCACTGCATCCTCGCTTTAATATGTATCGGCCCAAATGATTCATTCTGAATCAACTCGACCAATTGCTCTTTTATCAATTCCATAATTGCCAAGAATGTTACGACAACTCCAAGCCGTAGAT
>JBFKTM010000691.1:0-2317 GCA_041636295.1 Oleiphilaceae bacterium | reverse complement strand
CCTTAGAATTGACGTGCTTGAACAGTTGCGGTTACTTACCAATCTTGAAACCTCTGAAAAAAAGCTTTTACAGATCATCTTACTAGGGCAGCCTGAACTGCAAGAGATGCTGGCACAAACCGAGCTTAGGCAATTGGCTCAGCGTGTAACCGCTCGATATCATCTACAGGCCCTCAACAGGGAAGAGGTTACCGCTTATATCCGATATCGTTTGGCGGTTGCGGGTCAGAAGCGTGAGTTGTTTAAGGTCACTGCAATTAAAAAAGTCTATAAATTAAGCAAGGGGATTCCAAGGCTTATTAATCTGGTTTGTGACAGGGCGCTGTTAGGAGCCTATGCTGAGAGTTCACCTCAGGTTTTGGCTTCTCATATAGCAAAAGCTTTCAAGGAGATAAAGGGGGAAGAGCGAGGTACAAGTAAGATAATCTTACCAAAATGGTTTTTGGCAGGAACCTCAATTGGTGTTGGTTTTGGTGCTTTATTGATACTTGTTTTAGCTAATTTCGGGTCAACCCAAAACAATGAGTCAAACAGGGTAGCGTCAGCGTCAAGTAATGAATTTGTCGAGCAAGATAGTGGCGAATCAAACTTAGCGTATGAGGGGGCTTCTTGTAATGAAGAAAATGGCGAACGCTGTAACACGGAGTCTAGTTCCATTTTTGACAGAGGCTCAGACGACAAGGCGTTAACGGAGGCTGTGGACCCTAAGCTGCGTTATGGAAGCCAATTTATTGCATCACTGGAACATACGCCTCCTCCGTTCAATAGTAAACTCGCCTCTTATCAGTCTGTGCTCGCTGCATGGGGTGTTCACTATACGCGAGATAAAAATAAGCTGATTTGTGAGTTTGCTGAGCTAGAGGGGCTTCGGTGCTTGCATAAACAAGGCAACTGGCGTGGACTAATGAAAATTAATAGGCCAGCGGTATTAAAACTTGTAAATGCAAAAGGGCAGGACTTTTTTATCGGTTTGCTCGCAATTGATGGAGATTACGCCAAGATCACGCTTGGCACTAAAGAGGTTTGGGCCTCTTTAAAAACCATTGATCAGCAGTGGTATGGTGATTATTCTGTTGTTTGGCGGCTTCCCCCTTACGAATCCAGAGTTATAAAGCCCGGTACTGAGAATGATTCAGAAAAGTGGTTAAGCAGTAATATATTAAAAATAAAAGCCGAGCAAAGTGGCTATTCTGGCCAAGAAGGCGCCATTCTTAGAGATGACGGTTTGCCGGTAAAAGAAAAAGTTCGGTGGTTTCAGCAGCGGGTTGGTTTAAAGCCTGATGGTATTGCCGGTGCAATGACTCTTATCCAACTCAATAGTTTCATAAATCCCGGTGTCCCCATGTTGGTGCGGGATGCAACTTTGTCAGAGTCGCCAACATCCTGATTGGTGACGAGAATCTAAAATGTCCTATATATTAGACGCGTTAAAAAAATCGGAAGAAGAGAGGCATCAGGGCCAGGTACCCAATCTTGGGAGTGGTTCCACGCTGATTTACAATCGGCGTAGTAAAACGACCGTTTGGCCTTGGCTGCTTGCAGCACTCCTACTGTTAAATCTCTCGGCTGTAGCTTACTGGTTGTTAAATGATCAAATGGAAGGCACTACCTTAGTCGAGGGGGATAGTGTCGAGTCTCAGTCCACTACCCCTTCTCGCCAATTATTGACTCAACCGGTTACAGAGAGGGCTGAACAAACGCAGGTTAGTGAAAGCCAGTTGCTAACTGCCTATGAAACTCTGCCTGATAACAAAACGTTGGTTGCCTCCAATATAGAGCGTACGGTCGTTACAACGCCCGTTACCGAGGATAAAAACTCCCAGTTCAACGTCGACTTGCAAGACGTTGAACTAACCAAGTCACAGGATAGTGATGACAGTGAGTCGGCAGGCATTGACGTTGAGAGCCGTGAACCATTGTTAATTACGCCTAAAAGTGGCGCTCGAAAATATGCGGGGCCAGGCTATGAAGATAAGAGCCCCTCTCTGCAAGCGGCAAGTGTCTCTGAACCGACACAAGAGGGGCAGAGTGAACACCGTGATACTGCGACCAGTTATGCTGGCGATAGAGTCATTCCTCACCTCTCTGATATGCCGGAAGGTTTTCAGAAACGTATTCCAGACATGGCGTTTAATAGTCACATCTACACGAATGCAGCTGACTTTCGTCGTGTTATGATAAATAACATCTATTTAAGAGAGAAACAGTCGTTTTCAGGTCTCGTGGTTGAACAGATTACTGAGCAGGGGATTGTGCTTTCTCTCGATGGGAAATCGTTTAGAATGGGTGTACTTCGGGACTGGCACAGCCCTCGATG
>JBFKTM010000690.1:0-2321 GCA_041636295.1 Oleiphilaceae bacterium | reverse complement strand
GAGTTTTTAAGGTTTTTTTGATCTCTTTATCGGTTTTATTGTTCAGTTTTAAAGAGAGTACGGCGCTTTTTAGTCGCTTACGCCAAAGATCATCCAACGCTTCTTTTGTGGTTAGCCAGGGTTGCTCTTTACGGTCGGTGATTAACGATTCATTTTTACCAAAGTCCAGCTTATCAAGTCCACTGTTAATCATGCCCAGTAGGTATTGCAGGCGTTCGATGACACGTTGTTGATAGCGGTTGTAGATATTAAATCCGGGGTCAAGCTGCCCTGTTTTCAACGCACCATCCAACCGGTGGCGGTAAGGCTCGAAGCTTTCTATATCTTTGGCCAGGAAATAAATACGCTGCCCATCAAGCGTGTCGAGGTAGTTGTCGAAAATGCGTTCTGACAGTTCGCCATCAATTGCTTGCTTACGATAGTGGGACAATAACAGCTGGCGAGAAATGTGAATGCTGGCAGCTTGTTGCTCCTTGTCTGGGGTGAGCGGCTTGAAATCTTCCGCACTGAGAGACAGGGCTGATGCTGACATCGTGGTGAATAGCGAACTACAAGCTATCGCGCTAACAAATAAAATTCTACGGGTTACGTGGCGTAAGGGGGAAAGAGAGCTGACAGTATATTTTGTAATCATAATAATTATTGGGTATCGCACGATAGATAAATAAGAACGTTTTCATCAAAGAAAATGTTCTTAGTCTTATTGTGTTAAATAAGGCAATATTTCAAATGTTCAACTGCCTATGGCCAAATTCGGTCCAGATATCTAAGAAGTTACTACTAAGAAGTTACTACGATTGTAGGCCACATGGGGTGCGCTGACTAGCGCAATTGGGATTAATTATTGTTAATTCCTGTTGGTTTTCGTATAGAAAATAGACAATTTGACAGAAAGTTAATGAATCAATAGCAAGGGGGTGTTAGCGACCATAAATTTAATGGTCGCTAACTTGAGTTAGGGTAATCGCTTTAGGTAATGCTAGTTAGTTCTTATCCTGAAACGGTTTATTGGATCCTTGGGGCTTCGTTTCAATTAAAATGCTTCGTTATTTTCTGCTTTTGAAAGCAGTAATGCGGGCGGCTCAAAGCGCGCACCATATGCATCTTTAAGTACGTTGGCTCTGGCAGCAAATGCTCGGACGCCATACTGGTTGATAAATTGGATGGCTCCACCAGTCCATGGGGCATATCCGATCCCAAAGATACTTCCAATGTTTGCGTCTTTGGTGGAGGTTAGTACTTTCTCCTCAAGGCACCTAACGGTCTCTACAGACTGAATAAAAAGAAAACGGTCGATCAGCTCTTGCAGGTCTACATTTACCGACTTCTCCTTGTTGACATAAAGCGTTTCCAGTGCCGGCCATAAGTGTTTTTTACCTTTTTCAGGATAATCGTAGAAACCTGCCCCGGCCGATTTTCCCTTTCGGTTATGTTTGGCAAGCATCTCATCAATAACGGCTTCTGCGGGGTGTGCACACCAGGCCTTTCCTTCCGCTTCGCAATCTTTTTTAGATTGATCTCGTATATGGTTGACCAGGGTTAGGCTAACTTCATCGATGAGTGCCAGTGGGCCAACGGGCATGCCAGCCAGCTGCGCCGCATTTTCTATGGATGCGGGGCTGTATCCTTCACCCAGCATGGCTACACCCTCATTCACAAAGGTGCCGAAAACCCGGGAAGTAAAGAAGCCGCGACTATCATTTACCACAATAGGGGTCTTGTTAATTTGCATGACATAGTCAAATGCTTTGGCCAGGGTCTCATCGGACGTTCTTTCGCCGGTAATAATCTCTACCAGAGGCATTTTATCCACCGGGGAGAAAAAGTGGAGTCCAATAAAGTTTTCGGGCTTGCTGGAAGCTTCTGCCAGCTGTGTAATAGGAATGGTAGAGGTGTTTGACGCAAATACACCATTGGCTGCCAGTTTGGGTTCTGCCTCGCGAGTGACGGTGGCTTTTAGCTCACTGTCTTCAAATACGGCTTCAATGATGAGGTCGCACTCTGCCAGGTCATCAGCATTGGCTGTTGGTAGAATGCGATTGAGAATCGCCTGCTTTTTATCTTCGGTCATTCGTTTGCGGGCTACGCGTTTACTTAGAATTCCGTCAGAGTAGCGTTTACCTTTCTCGGCATTTTCTAGTGAGATATCTTTCAGTACCACGTCAATACCACTGGCAGCGGAGGCGTATGCGATACCGGCTCCCATCATGCCAGCCCCCAGTACTCCCACTTTTTTAACGGGCTTACTGTCAATATTGTCTGGACGGCTAGCCCCTGACTTAATGGCATTCAGTTGAAACCAGAACGTTCCAATCATATTT
>JBFKTM010000689.1:0-2326 GCA_041636295.1 Oleiphilaceae bacterium | reverse complement strand
GAAGCTCCAGTGTGTTCGGCTGGAACTTGGGGTGCCCATCATAATCCGCTTTTGCACTTTGCAGATCAAAGAAACGGCGCACTTCATGCTCAGCCACCATATGAACCACTTGCTGAATATTGGGATTAATAGATAGGTCATAACCAATATCGATATCATTTCCGGCCAAACCAAACGATCCTACCGTATCAAAAATCCCCATAAAACGAATCGTAACGTCATGATGTGGGTACTGGTCCTCTACCACCCATTGGGTTTGTTTCCCATACCCTTTTCGCACTCGTTGCTTTCCAATGGGTGGGATAGCCGTATTCGGCACCCCCTCTTTCAAAAGCTTGTTAGCAAAGTGACGAGCCAGAGAAGCTCCTCGACTAAACCCGAAAATATCAATATATTTTCTTTTTGCAAAATGGTGTTTTTTTAGTTTCATTATTACACTCGAAAATGCAGCGTCTATTCGCGCCTGGCCTCCCAACCCAATTCCTCCGCCGATATATTCTGTCCACCAGTTATTGGTGTCACTATCACTGTATTGAGCAGCATCTCCATTTTTAAATGGGGTACCAACACCTTCTATATAAAGCGGGTAAATAGCATCTGTTTCTGAATTCTTATACAAGTCCGAAAGCTTTCCAACATTAGAAATCGAGCCATCTTCCTCATCTAAAAACTTATTATTCCCTGTACCATCAAAAAACACCCCAATCTGAACCACCTCTTTGTGACCGCAGGCGGTTCCACTGCAGGGCCGGTTTGGCAGGTTTTCGGCATTGCGTTGCGCCTGTTTTATGCGCTCCTGTATATTACTGGCATCAAACATCACGATGACTCCCTGTACTATGTTTTGCCTCTTCCCATAATCTATGGGAAATTTTTGCTACTTTTTCACCAAAGGTGAGAGGCTCGTCCTGAGCCAGCTGTTTATGAATATCTGGATGCAGATGAAAGTCGACGTCTATGATATAACCCAGGCTTACAAACAGCCCGATCTCGTCAACATTGTTGCATCCATATTTATTAGCAGTACTTATTGACGACTCCCAACGAGACAAACGATCAGTCAACGCCTGCTCTTTTATCTCCGGGTAGTGGGTGACCATATAGTGGTCTATTTGAAATGGCAGCGTTCTTTCAACAAACTGCTGTTGCTGTGACTCGGTAAAGCTTAGTGATACGCATTTCTTCTGGGCATTGGAATGGGTCATATTTGATGATGAATTATCGTAACTAAATATCTTGCTTTCTCGATAATCCACCCCTGCGATGGCGTCAAAGTGCGATGAAAAATCCTGTAGCTGTTCAGCATTGCCAATCTTCAGGAACGAGCAGATAACTCTGGGATCAAAATACCGAAATAGCGGCGTTTCGCCATTCGCAAGACGAACCCGATTAAAGCCTTTTAACGCCTCACTTAAGGTTAAGAGGTCTCTTTTCGACACCATAAAATAGCCTATGGGCGTCTCCGATAACGTCTCAAGAAGCCATTGATAAAAGGGTGACTCCATCGACAGTGACACTAAATAAGGCGCCTCATTGACGACCTCATGTGTCATCGACTCTGCCAGCAATGGTTTATAGTGAGGCTGGTCTTCACACTGCCATAGTTTCCCGGGCAGGCAGGAGTCGGAAGCGGCATCCATTAAAAAGTACAACGTCGCTCCCCCCCTCTGAACGATCTTACTCCGTAACAGGTTATCCAGTTCAGTGGTGATCATGTGTTGACTCCCCCTGAGGCTTACCACAGATTTCGCATACACCACTAAACGGAGATGCGGTATTAAATGCTGCCAATAGAGCGTCACTATTCAGTTGCGATATGGGTAAAACCGCCTTTGTGAACACTAATTCATTGCTCCGGTGTACCGCGCCAATGGCTTTCGGGGCGACGTTTTGGCCTGCCTTCTCCCGTTCCACCTTTACCGCCTGCGCGGGTGCCAGAGGTGATGCCGCACTGGCACTCCCTGCACTGCCACCACCGTTAAGGTTTATCGTCGCTCCCTGTATCTGAACCCCACCGGGGCTGAGCTTAATAAAGGCACCACCGGCTTTGATGGTGAGTTCGACGCCTGCGTCCAGCACCACTTTACTGCCGGCTTTTATATGAACATCCCCTCCTGCCTGCTGCTTGATAATGCCCGCCACCTTCTCTTGCCGGTCGCCACCAATGGTGGAGTGGTGGCCTCCGCCGGTTTGTATTTTGATATCCCCATCAACCCGTTGACTGTTTTCGCCTTTGATATATTCACATACACCCTGCTCGACTACCCGGTGGCTGCTCCCGCCCAGGTGAGTTTTATGATCCTCAAGTACCTTGATATCAAAATCT
>JBFKTM010000688.1:0-2327 GCA_041636295.1 Oleiphilaceae bacterium | reverse complement strand
TAATCTTTAACAGATCATCTCAGTCAGCGCCCACACGAATTGCTTGGTCAAATTTTTAAAGAACCGGTTAAGCCGCTTGCTCAACCGAGGCGCGTATTCTACAGCACCTCATTTTGCTGTCAACTCTTTTTTCTAGCTTTCGCAATAATCACTCATGCGATCATCCGAAACCCTGGAGCCAACCTTAAGCGATCATCACAATAAAATAAATTCTATTATTTCAATCGCTTACCTCTTTAGAGACTGCCTTGTTCG
Source organism: Oleiphilaceae bacterium (assembly GCA_041636295.1). Lineage (GTDB taxonomy): Bacteria > Pseudomonadota > Gammaproteobacteria > Pseudomonadales > Oleiphilaceae > Alkalimarinus. The sequence continues at coordinate 2,072 of JBFKTM010000688.1, read as the reverse complement.
TGGCGCCTCGTTCAGAAGAGGTGCGCATTATATAGATTCAGGGGCCGCCGTCAACAGGATTTGAAAAATAAATACCCCCTCCCAAAAACAACCTCAATTAGAGCAAAACACCGCAAAGAAAAAAGCCGACACTAATAGGGTCGGCTTTTGACGCAAAAATATAACAAGCGGCACTCTAAACAACAGTCACCCTGGCAATCTTTTTCTTTCCAGCCTGGATTACCCGACTATCCCCAACCACCATTTTGTAACCAGGCTCAACCTTTTCGCCATCAGCAAAAACAACACCTCGCCCTAAAGCATCTTTAGCCGCCTTTCCATTCACCACCAAATTGGCACGCCGCAACACCTCAGTAATCCACAACTCCGTTTGATCACCCAACTCCAATCTCACTTCAGGCACATCATCGGGAATCTCCCCCAACTCCATTTTATTGCCTGCCGATTTATGAGCGTTGTCGGCTGCATCCTTATCATGAAAACGCTCAATTATCTCCTTCGCCAGAATCTGCTTTATATCTTGCGGATTTTTACCAGACTCAACTTCTACCTTAAATTCAGCAACCTCTTCCATAGCTCTAAAACTAAGAAGCTCAAAATAGCGCCATATTAAAGTATCAGGCATAGACAGAATTTTTGTATACATCTCACCTGGCGAGTCCGCAACACCTATATAGTTGCCCAACGACTTCGACATCTTCTGCACACCATCCAAGCCCTCCAGAATAGGCATAGTGATAATGGTCTGCGGTTCCTGCCCCGCGTTTTTCTGTAGAGTGCGCCCCATAAGTAAATTAAACTTTTGATCCGTGCCACCCAACTCAACATCAGCTTTCATCGCTACAGAATCATACCCCTGCACCAATGGATATAGAAATTCATGAATAGCTATTGACTGCTCACCCTTAAAACGTTTGCTAAAGTCATCACGTTCCAACATGCGGGCAACCGTGTACTGGCCCGCCAGCCGAATCATATCTGAAGCGGACATTTTACTCATCCACTCAGAGTTAAACATTACGGTTGTTTTTTCCGGGTCAAGAATCTTGAACACTTGCTCTTTATAGGTTTCTGCATTTTTTAACACCTGCTCCTCAGTGAGCGGTGGGCGAGTTGCACTTTTACCCGTAGGGTCTCCAATCATTCCGGTAAAATCACCAATCAAGAAGAGCACTTCATGCCCCAAATCTTGAAATTGCTTCAATTTATTGATTAGCACCGTATGACCCAAATGAAGATCTGGCGCAGTCGGATCAAAACCAGCCTTCACACGCAATCGCTTTCCAGCTTCCAGTTTTTTTATCAAATCTTCTTCAACAAGTATTTCGTCCACGCCACGACGAATTATAGATAACGCTTGTTCAACTGAGGACATCGATCTTCACCCTACGATACATGTGGCAACATTTTTGCCGTACATTTTTACCTTTATTAGCCACACTTTACCCTTACTAAGGGTAAACTTAGCACGCTATAGAGAGAACTCTACATACATTAAATAGCCAAGCATTATAACAGATTTTGTTTTTGATTCATGGAATCGTTAGAATCATCTTTGATCTATTAGCAGGATATCACCTATACTTCATGTGATTTGAAAAGACATTATAGATAAGGGCTCGTAATTAAAGGTATTAACGTGACAAAACAATTTCCAAAAACACATATTTTCGCCGCTGGCAGCCTGAGCCTGGCTGTAACTATTGCACTATTACTCAGTCCAAGTAGTGAAGTCGAAGCTAACCGTATATCCATACCACTTCAAATAGAGAGTGCAAATTCAGCGCAAGCCCCGCTGGCATTAGACACTCCAACGACTGAACTAGAAATAGACTCGACACCTACCTCAGTCACTGAAGCAATAGACGTAACAGAAATACAAAACAATGAGTCCACTATTGTTGAGCAGTGGGACAGCTTCCCGGTAAAGAAAGGAGATACCCTTTCAACTCTCTTTAAAAAGGCTGGCTACAATGACGGTATTATGTACCGTGTCATAGCGGGGGATAAATCCAACAAAGAACTTGCCAACATATACCCTGGAGAAACACTTTCATTTCTGAAAGACGATG
>JBFKTM010000687.1:0-2330 GCA_041636295.1 Oleiphilaceae bacterium | reverse complement strand
TGGAACACAGATGTATGGTATTGATTTTACAGATGTAACCTATCAATCAAACAATGCCAATAATTGCTATGGCGCCTTTGAGGGCAATAATGACCAGTTGCTGCAAGTGGGGAATGATATTTGGAATGAAGTAGTGACTTATAACGTCCCTAGCGATGGTGTTGGTGGATCAACAGGAGACCTTTCAGTATCATTTAACGGCAATGAAAACCATCTTGGCCAGTGGTCTTATACTGGTGACACTAGTTTATGGGACTCTTTCCTTATTGTGTTAAAAGCATCAAATAGCCCAGGCTGGGCAGTTTACCAGTTTGATAGTATTAATAGCTCTAACGCATTAAATGGAATCTGGTATGTTGCTTGGTCACCAAACAATAATGGACGAGATGGAAAAGCAACACTTTCTCACTTGGCCATTTATTCGAAGCAATCTGTCAATGTGTCAGAACCCGCACCTCTAGCCCTTTTAGCTATTGGCTTGCTCGCTCTAACAATACGCAGAAAAAAATAGCTACTATTAAATTTGTATACTAAAAGCCCATCAATTCGATGGGCTTTTTTATCTCCGGCATCTACGTTTACTTTCTCTTGGATTGTTTCTCAACACTCAACAAGTCATCCAGTGCTTGCAACAAATCCACTGCCGACAACATGCCTACCAGCGTATCATCTTTATCCAACACCGGAGCCGCCCCGATTTTCTGCTCCAACAGCAACCGCACTGCCTTACTGAGCGAGTCATAAGTGTGCAGGCAAAACACATTTTTGATCATGATATCGCCGACGTTCAGGTCATCATTAAGATCATAGATATGGCTGATATCCGGGGCTTCATCCACCCAGTCAGGGCGACGCAACTCCCGATCACTAACAATACCTACCAACACGCCCTCATCCACTATAGGCAAGTGTCGAATCTCTTTCTCCCGCATAAGAAAAAAAGCCTCTCTAATACCCACCGATGAATTTACCGATATCACTTTTGGGGACATGTATTTTGATACTTTTGTGGGCATAGCGCTCTCCGTCTAACGTCTGAAGTCACTTTTCTTAACCCCAACGCCTCGATTTATTGATGATTTATGTCGACTGTTCCATACTCAATATACCGCTTACTGAACCAGCTTACCCACATACTAAACAGTTACCGATAGTAAGCTATTGCCCTGCATCAATAACCAGAATAGGCACAAGGATGACCGAATCAGACATTAGCGACCACTCTCCCGTTAGCCTGACCGGCCACTTTACTGGCTTCGTCTGGTGTAACAACCACCTCTCTCCCCCATCGTTCAGCTCGCTATTGGGCAAAGCCATGTACTACGGTATCAAACCTCTCGACTGGCTGAGTAACCTGGCCATTGGGCTAAAACTCGAAACCATGCTACTGCAGCGCCACTGCCTAATTGATGAATTAGTTAATCAGGCAATCAATGACGGGGTAACACAGATCGTAGAGATTGCCAGCGGCCTCTCGGCTCGCAGCATGCGCGTACTGCAAAACCACCCAGATCTAGTGATGCAGTACATTGAAGCTGACTTGCCGGATATGGTGCGGTGGAAAACCAAGCGATTACAAAAAGAGGGGTTTAAGGATGAACGCCACCAACTAATCGAGTGCAATATCTTGAGAACAGAGGGCAGGCTCAGTATCGAACAGTTACTTGAATCGCTCGACAAAACCCAAAAAACCCTGGTCATTAGTGAGGGGCTGGTAAATTATTTCCCACTGCCTGTGATAGAAGGATTTTGGACTCGACTAGCTTATGCACTCAGCAAGTTTAAAGAAGCAGATTACCTATTTGAAATATGGCCCAAGGTGCCCGATCACCCGTTTGCGCCGATCATCTTTGGCACTCAGAAAGTAATCGAATTAGTGACACGGCAGGAGGTTCCATTGCACTACACGAGTGACCGGCAGATAAAGGCGGCACTGGAGGGATGCGGTTTCTCACTGGCCAGCGTGATCAATCCGGACAAATTTACCGAAGCACTCAACCTGCCCAAAATGGAAACGCCAACACTCTTTAGAGTCGTTAAGGCGATGGCCTGACGAATCATCGAGAAGTGCGATTAATCCTCTGAGTGAGGTCTTACGACACTCGGCTCCTTTAGCGATTCGGCCGCAGAAAAATCAAAGCCATTATCATCGCCGAGCAGCTCAGGATCATATCGTATGCCACAACCCGCCTTAACCGTTTGCCCGGTATCCACCGTACCGGCGCTGATAGCGTCAGGAAAATCTGACATGGATACCGCTCCTCCGCAAAGATGCTCTGTGACTAAACTGTATCAGTTTAACGACGAGGTACACCTCACTAATGTACCTC
>JBFKTM010000686.1:0-2333 GCA_041636295.1 Oleiphilaceae bacterium | reverse complement strand
TAAATTTTTGAGCGACCATTGCCAAAATTATAATAGCCTCGGTCATCGCAAAGCCTTCACCTATGCATACCCGAGGGCCACCTCCAAAAGGTATGTATAAGTTTTTGGGTAATGTATTTTCGAATTCAGGGGTCCAGCGATCAGGATTAAACGTCTCAGGGTCGGGAAAGTAGTCTTCGTTTCTGTTAAGTGCCCACGTAGAAATAAATATGACCGACCCCTTTTCAATATCGTAAGGACCTATTTTGGTATCTTCGACTGCTTCACGAGAAAATCCGTAAACCGGGGGATAAATTCTCATTGCTTCTTTAATCACAGACGTGGTGTAACGCAATTTAGGCAAATCTTTTAGAGTTGGCGTTCTACCCGCCAGTACCAAGCGCAACTCTTCATGCAGTTTGGCCTCAACCTCAGAATGTTGTGACAACAAATACCAGGCCCAGGTCAACGCAAGAGAGGTAGTCTCATGACCCGCAAGAAACAGAGTAGTCACTTCGTTTCTGAGTTGTCGGTTGGTCAATTTGCTACCATCGTCATTAGTGGCATGCATTAAAGCAGACAAAAGCGTATTTTCATTTGCCCTACCCGACCGATGCTCGCCAATGAACTGAAACACTAGTCGTTCTATCTTTTTAACTGCATTAATATAAATTCGATTATCACGGGTAGGCACGAAAAAAGGGAGCTGTATTAATTGTCGTACACGACGATAAATAACATCGGTAGAGTCTCTAAAAGCTTTGGATATGACTTCACTCGCATCTTTCAAATCAGTCCCGAACAAAGCTTTAACGACAATATTGGCTGTTAATTCTGACATCTCTTCCTGAATATCAATTAGCTCATCACCGTTAAATTTTTGGCACCATTTATCAGTAAAATCTTTCATGAAAACAGCATAATGTGACAAAGTACGAGGATGGAAAGCCGGGGCTGAAAGTTTTCGTTGCTTACGCCAAACCTCTCCGTTAGTGGTCAGTAAGCTGTCCCCCAATACAGGCTTGGTATGCTTCCAGAAGAACTGATCCTTTCTATAATTTTTATGGTTGGTCACCAGTACCGATTTTATATAATCTGGATGGCTAACTAAATGCCATGTGGCGCCGGGTACTGTAAATCGCGCTATATCAGGAAAGGCCCGAGAAGTATCGAGCATAAACTGGTTAATATCCTTTTTAAAGTCAGGCAGTACACCCAGTAAGAAATGCCCTTTCGGACCATCAGCAATAACCTTATCCATTATTTCGTTTCCAATTTTAAGTAACAAGTAGCAACAGGCTGATGTTATATTACTTTCCAAGCGTTTTTTGGAACTTCGGCCATATTTTACGAATAGCATTATCTTGAAACGTTAATAGTTATCACCAAAAAATTATTTGTCGATTACGGAAGTTAAAATCTAAAAAGTAAAATTCCGCAGAAATGTTTAATCAAGTGGGAAAAGCAGTTAATGTGTGCATGATCCCTTACAAAAACTTAGGATCAGCACTTTTATGCTCCCTTTGGTATATCACGACAACTATTCCTGTCCGTTTCCAGAGAATCATCGCTTTGTGATGAGCAAGTTCCGACGCCTCTACGAAAAATTAAAGCGATCAGGCATTATCGAGCAAAATTCAAATAACCTGTTTGCGCCGCAAACAGGTAGTACGAAAACGTTTTCTATCGCTCATTGCCACGACTATCTCGACAGTTTAGTCGGCAACAATGTCTGCCCAAAAGCCTGGAGAAGGGTTGGCTTGCCATGGAGTAAAGAGCTTGTCGAGCGAACACTGACAGCCCCCAACGGTACCCTACTCACAGCCCGGTTAGCACTAGAGCACGGTATAGCCTGCCATTTAGCGGGAGGCACTCATCATGCCCATCGAGATTTTGGGAGCGGCTTCTGTATGATTAACGATCTGGCCTTTGCGGCACTTGAGTTAATCAAAAATGAGAAGGTGGAACGTGTGCTGATATTCGATTGCGATGTCCATCAAGGTGATGGTACTGCCGCTATTTTGGCTGGTAGTCGCGAGATTTATACTTGTTCTATTCATTGCGAAAAAAACTTCCCGTTTCGAAAAACCAGCAGTGATTTAGACATTGGCTTGCCTCTGTATATGGCAGACAGGGAATATTTGGATATTGTTGAAAACACGCTGGAGAGACTACTTTATCAACTCGAGCCAGATATCGTACTGTACGATGCGGGTGTCGATATCTGGCAACACGACGCGTTAGGGAAATTGAATATTAGCTGGCAAGGGATTCAGCAGCGCGACGCCATGGTGCTGGAGAAATGTCTTAGCAGGGGGACACCCATTGCCACTGTGATTGGCGGAGGTTATGAC
>JBFKTM010000685.1:0-2343 GCA_041636295.1 Oleiphilaceae bacterium | reverse complement strand
TGTCGGTTGCCAGCAGTTGAAAACCTTCAATCGCCTTGAAATTTGGGAACACCTTGGCGCTGCTGACTAATGGCTGATGGCGTTGAATCTCCCAGAGTTTCAACCAGGAGGTCATCTGTATAGCGATGCGTTCGAAGGCGATCGGGCCACGAATGACCGGCTTAATGCGGTACTGAATGACACTCTGCTGGCCAGGTTGAATATCCATGGTCAGTGGTAGCTGTTCATATTCACATTGTGGCGGCACCCAGTCATAGAGCCGGATAGGGCTGGCTTTGCGCAGTTGATGCTGCACCCTGATCGTAACATCCACCCACTGATCCAACGACAGATTACCCTTCACTGCGCGATCCACCTCCAGTTTAGGCTGGGGCCATGATAAAACCAGATCGACCAACGCCAGAAAACCCAGGGTGGCAAACAACCCCATACTGATGGTTTGCGTCAGTTCGGGGTCAAAGTCTGCAAATTGAGTAGCCAGCTGCAACCCAAAGACGATCACGGCCAAGATCATCAACCAGACCAAGGCGGCGGAACCGGGGCGAATACTATGAATACGCATCACGACTACTGTCTCGGTGCCTCTATATCGTCTAACAGTTCCGACAGAATTCGGTCGATAGAGACGCCTTCAATCTCCATATCCACATGCAATAGTACCCGGTGTCGCAGTACCGGCAGTGCCATCTGCTTAATATCCGACGGGGTGACAAAATCCCGATTATTGAGTAGCGCATAGGCTTTTGCGGTCTGTATCAGGTTGATACTGCCACGTGGCCCGGCCCCTCGTGACAGACCTGGCCACTCGCGGGTGGCGCGGGTAATGCGTACGGCATAATCAACCACTTCGGCATCGGCCGTAACCCCATAAACCAGCCGCTGGATGCCATCAATCTCTGCCGGCGAGGTGATGTCTGCGACGCAGTCCAGGTAGTCGCCCTGCCCTCGACCCGCCGAGGTCTGGCTATTGACGATAGCCGCTTCATCTTCCAGCGAAGGGAACTGAATAAACAGCTTCATCATAAAGCGATCCAGCTCTGCCTCTGGTAGCGGGTAGGTACCCTCCTGCTCTATGGGGTTCTGGGTCGCCAACACCATAAAGGGCTTGCCCACTTCAAATGGTCGACCATCAATCGTCACCTGACGCTCCTGCATCACCTCCAGCAGTGCTGCCTGGGTTTTGGCCGGTGCCCGGTTAATTTCATCGGCAAGTAGCAGGTTGGTAAACACCGGCCCCTTCCGCACTTTAAATGTCTGGCTATCCATGTGATAGATGGAGTGACCGGTAATGTCGCTTGGCATCAGGTCAGGGGTAAACTGAATGCGGGCAAAGCGACCGGTAAAGGCCCTTGCCAGCGCCCTGACCAATAGCGTTTTCCCTAGTCCGGGAACCCCCTCAACCAGTACATGGCCACCAGCAATCAGTGCCACCAGCGTCTGCTCTACCACCTCATCCTGGCCAACAATAGCCTTTTTTACCTCTTGTCGAATCCGCTCGACAATCTCATAGCCCTGAGAGAGGGTCAGATCCAATGGAGTTATATTGCTCATAGTTTTTCCTTAATCATTTTTAGCCAACGCACGACGTCTATGAATTGTTCAGGGCTACCTGAGATGTCAGAGCCCATGGCCTGCGCTACGATATCGTTGCCCAGCTGAGTCTGTTTAACCAAGATGGCAACCTGCACCTCTGCAGGCCGCTTGGCGAAGCCGGCATGCTGCAGCTCCATACGTCTGCCGATATCATCCCTTAGCAGGGCAACCAGATATCCGCCTTGATGATGCTTCCAGTTAAAACGGGCACTCGCTTCGATATGTTCCATCAAACGCCTTGGTGACGCAGTTGATGTCACTCTGACCGGGCCAAATCGGTTATTACGCCGCCACAACCAGCTCATAATCAACAGCAATAAGGCAGAGACCAGGTAGTGATAGTACTGCCAAAGCAGCGATACCAGACCGGGAGCATCCCGATTATAGAGAAACCATACCTTGCCCCCGGTTGCCGCCAACTGCCAGAGAATATAAGCGTGATCAAAACAGCCGATGGTCGGGTTTTTCCAGAAATCCAGGTAACTCATATAGCTGATCAGTCCATCACCCAGCTCATACTGGACAATAAAACCGCCTTCATCGTCAAACACCCCGGTGCGCTGTTCCGTATCATCCACCAACAAGCGATTTTCAGACAAAAAGTGGGCCTGCACCGCATCGTTATCATCGGCGAAGTTGAATTCAACTTGGACGTTCAGCATGTTGCACAGTTCAAACTGCTCAAGCCCAAACTTTTTCCCCAGCGAGCTGACCTGCGCCATCGCCTTTGGGTCAAACGGCTTTTCATCA
>JBFKTM010000684.1:0-2346 GCA_041636295.1 Oleiphilaceae bacterium | reverse complement strand
GGAGTAATCCACCATGCCTAGCGCTCTTACCGTTAATTGCTGGTTTGCTGTGTTTAATACTGACGTCATGAAACCAGTCTCTTATCGTTGTCTCTTCACACTAAATGACCATGGTGACACGACCACTGGCCTTGAGGTCTTCAAACAGGTTCTGTAATTGGTCTTTGCCTGTTGCTATGATCCACAACCGAACTGATACAAATTTCCCATTCCGGCTGGCATTAATATCAATGCGTTCAAGGTCAAGATCAGGCGCGTGTATGGATACGGTTTCAATGACGAACTGCTGGAAGTCCGGAGCGGCCTTACCAATGACCTTGATGGGGTAGTCACATGGGAATTCAATTTTTGGAGGTTCCGGCTGACTCATACATTTACACCTTTACTAAACTATACTACCAGAGAGCACTCGCCCTCCCGGCTTACATCTTAAGCAAAAATACGCTGCTTGTTGGCTTGATAAAACCCTGCCATCTGCTTCCACAGGGGGCCAGGATGTCCATTACCGATCTGTCGTCCATTTAAGGCGATGACTGGAACAACCTCTCTTGTCGAGCTACTGATCCAAATCTCATCGGCCTCCTCTAACATAGAAGCGGGCATTGTGATCTGTTGCAACGGAATACCGTGTGCCAAGGCCAGTTCGATAATAATATCACGGGTGATCCCCCCCAAAATATGTTGATCTTTGGCAGGTGTGTAGATTGTACCATTTTTAACAGCAAAGACATTCGCTGCCGCGCATTCAGTGACATGATTATTGCGAATCAATATGGCTTCCTGGGCTCCCGCCTCTGTCGCTTGTTGCTTCAACAGTATATTGGGTAGCAACGATACGGACTTAATATCACACCGGTCCCAGCGAATATCAGGTAAGGTGATCGCAGTAATACCTTCGGCTTTAGTCACATCGGCTGCCAGAGGCGATGGAATAGGGCTGACCATTGCAAATATCGTTGGTTTAACCTCTTTCGGAAAAGCATGATCTCTGATTGGGTAAGCACCTCGAGTAACCTGAAGATACACTGACAAGTCCCCGCCCCCATTTTTTGCTACCAGCTGGTCAATCAATTGTTCCCACTCATCAAATGACAATAAGCCAGGTAGCTTGATCTCATTGAGACTGCGCTCCAGCCGCATAAGGTGGCCTTCCAAACCAAAAGACTTGCCCGCATAGTACGGAATCACTTCATATATGCCGTCAGCGAATAAAAAACCCCGATCCATCGGTGATATTTTCGCCTCATCAAGTGGCAGAAACAAACCATTGAGATATGCAATACTCATAATTTAGGCGTTCCTCAAGTTGAATCCATTAATGGCTTATCATAGCAACCGTACCCATTGTTCACTCAAGTCAACAATACACCTTATAGATAGGCAAGTTAATCGCTACTGCTATTGTATTGCCAATATTGCAGAAGGGTATCCTCTATTAGTACTAGTAAATATACGGATAACGCAAAAGAGAGACCCTAAGGTCTCTCTTTTGTTGATTGATTCGAGCTGTTACGTATCAGCACATCAGGAAAACAGCCCGATAAAGAACAGCTTGATCAAATCCCATATCCGCTTGAAGAATCCTGCCTCTTCAACCGGTTGCAGTGCAATCAGGGCCTCGTCGACCACCGCTTCACCTTCGAGCATCACCTTGACACGGCCAAACTCCTGACCGGTATTAACCGGAGCTTTGATGATACTATCAACATCCAATGAGGCTTCCAGCTTACCTTTCTGTCCTCTCGGGATCGTAACGACCACATCTTTCGCTACCCCCAGATTCAACAGATCACTTTGCCCCGCCCAAACCTTGCTGTCTAACAGTACCTGACCCGCCTTATACAGCTCATGGGTTTCATAGTACCGGAAGCCGTAATTTAATAGTTTTTGAGTCTCCCGTGCACGAGCTTCTTCACTGCTTGTTCCCATCACTACGCTGATCAGGCGCATATCGTCACGAACTGCCGACGTTACCATACAATAACCAGCTGCATCAGTATGCCCGGTCTTCAACCCATCAACAGACTTATCTCGCCACAGCAGACGGTTGCGATTTGGCTGACGGATATTGTTATAGGTGAAATATTTCTCGGAGTAGATGGAGTACTGTTCTGGAAAATCTTGAATGATAGCCCGAGCCAAAAGCGCCAAATCGTATGCCGATGAGTAGTGTTCTTTTGAAGGAAGCCCCGTTGCATTGACAAAATGGCTGTCGTTCATTCCCAGAATCTGGGCGTGTTGATTCATAATATCGGCGAATGCGCCTTCACTCCCGGCTATATGTTCTGCCACCGCAACACTGGCATCATTGCCAGATTGGATGATAATTCCCTTGAGGAGATCTTC
>JBFKTM010000683.1:0-2354 GCA_041636295.1 Oleiphilaceae bacterium | reverse complement strand
GATAGAAATTACCTAATTTAAGGCATAAAAAAACCCGCAATTGCGGGTTTTTTTATGCCTTAAATTAGGTAATTTCTATCGGGTGTAAACCTTGATTAGTTTCTTGATGGGAACTCAACGTGATTTAAGGTAAAATGCCGGACTGTACTGCCTCATACAGATGGATGATTGTATTTTTGCGAAAGTTAAGCATGGTCAAGATTATCTATCTGTATAGGCAGTACAATTTGTTCGGAGAGAGTGGTATATCCATACCGTTAAACACAGTCACAATAGAGGAAACGTAAATGGCTGAGTATCAAGCGCCATTGCGCGATATGCGCTTCGTTTTAAATGAAGTTTTTGAAGCTGATAAGCTATGGGCATCATTGGCAGGGACTCGGGATACAGTTGATCCTGAAACGGCAGAAGCTATTTTGGAAGAAGCTGGAAAAATCACTTCCTCCCTGATTGCGCCTTTAAGCCGGAATGGAGATGAAGAAGGTTGCTCTTGGCATGAAGCGGGTGTTAACACGCCTAGTGGCTATAAAGAAGCCTATAAAACATTCATCGAAGGTGGTTGGTGTGGCCTGAGTGGTAATGCAGATTATGAGGGTATGGGAATGCCCAAGATGCTGGCCGCTCAATACGAAGAGATGCTTTACTCTGCTGATATTTCTTTTGGTCTTTATGCTTGTTTGACTTCTGGTGCATGTTTGGCGATTGACGCACATGCCACTGAAGAGCTGAAACAAAAGTACTTGCCTAAAATGTACTCTGGCGAATGGGCTGGAGCGATGGACCTGACAGAGCCACACTCAGGTACAGATCTGGGTATGATTCGCACCAAAGCGGTCGAAAATGGTGACGGCAGCTACTCGATTACGGGTACTAAAATCTTTATTACCGGCGGTGAGCAAGACCTGAGTGAAAATATTATTCACTTGGTGCTGGCTAAATTACCAGATGCGCCTGCAGGGTCTCGTGGTATCTCCCTGTTCCTGGTTCCTCGTAATTCCGTTGACGAAAATAACGTGGTTGGTGAAAACAACAAGGTTACTTGTGGTTCTATCGAGCACAAAATGGGTATCAAGGCCTCAGCAACCTGCGTTATGAACTTTGATGGCGCACAAGGCTGGCTGGTAGGTGAAGTCAACAAAGGGTTGGCGGCCATGTTCACAATGATGAACTATGAGCGCCTCAGCGTTGGTATTCAGGGTTTTGCTGCAGCAGAACGTTCTTACCAGAATGCACGAGAGTATGCTAAAGACCGTATTCAGGGTCGTGCGGCAACGGGTGTGGTTCAGGCTGACAAAGAAGCGGATCCAATTATTGTGCATCCTGATGTTCGTCGCATGCTGATGACCATCAAGGCGTACACAGAGGGTAGCCGAGCATTCTCTACTTATGTGGCATCTTTCCTGGATATTGCTAAGTTTTCAGATGATGCTGAAGAGAAGAAGCAAGCCGAAGCAATGGTTGCGTTGTTGACGCCAGTGGCTAAAGCCTACATGACCGATCGCGCACTGGATAGCTGTGTTGCAGGTCAGCAGGTGTTTGGTGGTCACGGATTTATTCGTGAGTGGGGGCAAGAGCAGCTGGTTAGGGATACCCGTATTACTCAGATTTATGAGGGTACCAATGGTATTCAATCGCTCGATCTAATGGGTCGTAAGGTGGTGGCTAACGGCGGTAAGCTTTACGAGATGTTCGCGAAAGAGGTCTCGGAGTTTATTGAGGCAAACTCTGATAATGCAGCACTTGTTTCCTATCTTGAGCCGTTGGCGGCAGCCGTTGAGAGATTATCTGATGTCACTGAGTTTGTGATCAAATCAGCTGCTGAAGATGCCAATGCCATTGGGGCTGCGTCGGTTGAGTATCTGGAGTTGTTTGGTTTAACGGCTTATGCATACATGTGGGCCAAAATGGCCAAGGTCGCAGCAGCGAAGGTGGAAGGTGATACCAGTGGATTTTACGATGCAAAAGTGAAAACTGCGGACTTCTTCTTTGGCCGTTTGTTACCTCGCTCTGTTTCACTATCTGAAAGCATCCGTTCAGGTAGTCAGCACATGATGGCGCTTGAAGAGGCGTTATTCTAAGCGTAAGGCGCGTGTTATAAAAAAGGCGATCATATGATCGCCCTTTTTTTTTAAACCCGTTGGGTTTGAATAGTGCTTTAACAGGTATGCGTTAGAGGGTATGTGCAAGTTGAGGGTTGCTAATATACGGATTTTCATTCCCCTGTATTTCATTAACCCGTTTATTTACTTGAATCTCTTCTTCACTAGGTGGATCACTTTTATTCCAGCGTTTTAAGTCAACAATACTGCCTAAAATGGGGAGTTTGTAGGTCGAGTGCATATAAAAGATGGCTC
>JBFKTM010000682.1:0-2365 GCA_041636295.1 Oleiphilaceae bacterium | reverse complement strand
GTCTTTACCCGCTGCCAATAGTGCTTGCGTCGTCGCCAGCAACACGATTAAGAAAACAATTCGCATATACGCCTCTCAGGAGTTAAAAGCTGAAGTCTACGCCTGCAAAAAACTGTCGAGGGGCGCCAGGGGTGTACTTTTCCTTGCCATAGCTAAAGCTAGCGCTTTCTGCATACACCTTATCTGTGACATTAGTGATTTTTGCGTGTACTTTCAGTTGCTCGTTTACTGCGTAATTCGCTTTGAGATGGCCAATGGTGTAGCCATCGTAGGTGCGGGTATTCTTGTCATCCAGCCAGTATTCCCCCACATGCTCCACTTCAACCTCGGTAGTAAGCCCTTGAACACTCGCCGGTTTGTAAGTGAAAGAGAGGCTAGCGGTGTCATTCGGAGCTGCCGCTTGTTCATTGTCATCATACTCGGCATCATTCACATACGTATGTTCTGAGTAGCTGTAGGCGAGTCGTGTAGAGAATTGCGTGTTAATTTGGTACAGGCATGATAGCTCAGCGCCTTTGTGACGGGTTTCACCGCCGTTTATATAGTATCTGTCGCCATTGTCATCCTCTCGTCTGACAATAGTATCGTCGATGGACATAAAGTAAGCGGCAATATCCACTCTAAAAGTTTGGGTAGCCAGCTTATAGCCGAGTTCAAAGGTATCGCTTACTTCGGGATCGAGGGTAAATTCGGTGTTGTTGGTTTTTAATGAATATAGGCGTGAGGCTTGCGGTATACGGAAGCCATTAGCGTAGCGCACATATATGTTTTGTTGGTTATCAATGCGATAGCTGACGTTTAGCTTCGGGCTTAAATGGTTGAATGATGGGTCGTTATCACTACTGGCACGTAAATAACCAGAATCTTCATACTGACCGTCTGCCAAGTTGTTAGTGTAATTGAATTTGCTGGTGTCGTATCGCAGTCCGGCGCCTATTGTCGTCTTTTCGGTAATATCGAACTCAGATCGAGCATAAGGTGAGAATGCCACATAGGTTACGTCGTAGTCGTAGATATCTCCGGTCGCGACTGACGACCCAAAGCCTGTTGGAACATAGTCGAATAGTTGCTCATAAGTGCGGTTTGCTTTGGTGACTTCAACATCACTGCCGAAGGTCCAGCGTAGTGTTTCCTGGTCAATGTCCGCCTTAAACATCAAGCCAAGACTTTTCTCTTTACTATCATTTTTAGGCAGGTTTCGCTCCCAGGTGGCCACATAACGATTCCGGTTACTGCGAGCGTAAATAATAGTGCTGAGTGCAACCTCATCACTAAGGTAGTGTGTCCATTCTGTGCTCAATCGGGCAAAGTCGAAGTTGCGTTGAATCTCAAGACCAGACTCAAGCGCCGAAGCAATATCTCCAACGGAAGTGGTGTTATTTTTTAATTCATCCAACCCTATTAAGCTGCCCGCCATATCTGCTTCGGTTGAGTTAATTGAAAGAATGGTTTTCAGGGCATTGTTATCGTTTAACGTTGAAAAGTGTGACACTGTGGCTTCAGTTCTATCGGAACTGGTATGCTCTCGCCAGCCTTCATTGATAGAATAATACACTTCTGCTCCAACGGCTGATGCCTCACTGTAACTGCCACCGGCTTTTAGCCCAAGCTTGTAGAAACCGTCGCTGCCGGTATCCGCCATAATGCTATATCCATCGGCTTGGGTAGGGTCGTCGGTGATCACGTTTACAGTCGCGGCGACAGAATCTGAACCATATAGTGCGGTACCCGCACCTTTAAGCACTTCTGCTGAACCCGCAGAACTAAAGTTCGTATAAGCCAGACCGTTATGGTTGAAAAAGCCTGAAGACTGTACAGGAATACCGTCTTGCAAGAAAAGGTAATAAGGCCCGGTATTCAGCGGCATACGAATGCTGGTAATGTGACCAATGCTTGAACCTGTTTGTGTGATTCTCACACCGGCAATACCGTTAAGCAGCTCTTTCTGATAATTTGGCTGATCCAGGGTAATCGTTTCCTTATTAACGATGCCGATACTGGCAGGTACTTCTAATGAAGCTTCTTCGACACGGTTGGCCGTAACACTGATGGCGTCTAATTGGTCAAATTGATTAGCGGAAACTGGCTGATTTCCTTCTGCAAGAGTTGTTGCAGATTGCATGGCTAAAATAATGGCAACACTAAGTTTACTTCTAGTGATTATTGCTTCGCTTATTGGCTTATCCACGGTTCTATCCTTATCCTTTAAATCTCATTGAGATCGAGTGTATCCAGTTGAAATTGGATAAGAAGTGACAAATTGTCGCACTTGAAAATAAAGTGTCTTATTTGATTAATGTCATTTAAAAAGTAATTAAAACAGGGTGTTATACGCAGTTTTTTTATATTAGGTGTTGCCTGATAG
>JBFKTM010000681.1:0-2366 GCA_041636295.1 Oleiphilaceae bacterium | reverse complement strand
GCAGGCGTTTCTTTTCAAGATTCGGTAATACAGCGTAAAACGCTAGGCTTCAATACTTTTAAATTTATTTCCAGTTTTCCTAGTGATCGGTTCGATGAATTATGGCAACAGGTGACTTGGTCGAAAAAGCACGCCGAAGACGGTAGTTGGCCGTTTAAATTTTTGGCAGCAGATCCCAGTGATGGCGTTGAACATCCCGACTTTAGCCGAATCAATCCGAACTATTGGCAACAGCTTGATCGTAAATTTCAGTTCATTACTGAACAAGGAATGATTTTCAATTTAGAGGTTTTACGTCGCTCAGAACAACAGTTTCTTGAAGCTGGGCCTGAGGTTGCGGCCGCTTTTATTCGTTATTTGTGGGCTCGTTACGGTGGTTACAACATGGTGTTCTCATGGATGCATATCGATGCAAGTATGACACCTGCATCATCGGAGCACGTGCAACTGGTCCACGATTATATAGAGTTGCTAACGAACATATATGATCGACTTGGCAATATGCCATTTGGCAATCCAAAAACGATTATGGTGCCATGGGGTACCACTTCTTCTGGACCATTATACGATCTCGCACTGGATAAAATAGCACCAAATTTTATTGATCTTAATAGTTACAGTAACACTGAGCGAAAAGGTGGCTCTGTTCCAGCAATGCGAAATATGTTTCAGGCGTCTCCATTACCTGTAATCAACCTTGAGCCGTTTTGGCCTACCCCCCATGCTTTCTTCTCGCAACATGACTTCTTAACAATGGAACAACAAGCACAATTCTTAATGTACGCAAGCGTCCTTAATGGTGGAGCGCTTATGGGGCATACCTGGGGCGATGGATTTTTTACTGGGATAATTTCTGAAACAACGCGTCTTGCCGACAATTTGGAAGCGTATCAGATAGCAAATATGGGGCATTTAAAGCGGTTTATGCAAAACGAAGGGCATGATTTTAGTTTGTTCGCTCCGGTACCTGAGCACTTGGACTATTCCATGTCGAGTCAGTCATCGATTGGGGGTGACTCAGAGTTTCATTCATTGGCCATGACGCCACAAAAAGACATCTCGCTTGGCTTTATTACTGCAACATTTGACTCGGTTGATTTAATTGATATGCAGCCTAGCACAACTTATTCGTTGGAATGGTTTGATATTCAAATCGGGGAATGGCTTGCACAGATTCAGATAGATTCTGATGATAATGGGCGACTGGAAATGCCAAGTGTTCCAAACAATGATTTTCGAGGTTGGGCATTTCGTTTGAGTCAAAATTAATTGCTCCAAAATATGCGTACCGCAATGAAATCAAGATAATCTTTGAGTTAGCTTAAGTATTCTTAGATGAGGGCCCTCATTGCCACTCATCTTCTGAGAGTAATGTTGAGGTTTAATAAAAAGCCCTAATGGCTTGGTGAGGGCTTATTAGGGCTTAAAAATTTGTTGAGAGTAGATAAATAAACAGGCATCCAATGGAAAATCACCATCATCACCGCTTAAATGCTCAATAACTGCATGCGCCAAGAGGCTGATATAACGATAATGTCGGTTCTACAGGAATTAGGAAGTGAAGGATGACACACAATTTAATCAACACCATTTGTTTTACTTTATTGTGCTTGGGGTTTCTGGTTGCAGGTAAATCCTATGCTTATGATGCAGTGTATATATTTGGCGATAGCCTCTCAGATACCGGCAATGCAAAAGCGTTTTCAGGCAGTGAGGCTATTCCGGAAAGATTTACCAACGGGCCAGTAGCGGCAGACTATGTCACAGCCGCCTATGGTATTGAAGCAATACCGTCGCGATTTCTTAGTGGGGTCGAACGTGGTAATAACTACGCTGTAGGTGGTGCAAGGGCAACCGACAGCGACGGCGATGAAACGACACCTGATACGCATTTACCAACTCAAATCAACAGTTACTTAACCTATAACGGGTATGCCGCAAATCCAGAAGCATTGTATATGGTTATTGTGGGTGGTAACGACTTGTTTGCGGCTCAACAAATGCTATTTAATGCTGCCAAGGTAGAGTCAAGACGTGAGAGAAAAGCACTGAGACACTCAGCGAAACATGCGGTAAAAGAGGCGGTGGCATCAATAGAAGCGCAGGTGATGAAGTTAATCCAGGCCGGTGCTAAAAACATTCTTATCGGTAATGCACCGGATATTGGCAGCGTACCTTTAACGGATAACCTTGTTGACACATTACTGAGTTCTGCAACATCCAAGGCTCAAAAGCGTCGCGCTTATCGGCTATATCATGGGTCTTCAAAACTTTCTTTCAAATTTAATAAACGTTTATCTAGAGTAATTAAACGTATAGAGCGAAAGACCGGCGTCGATATTATTGATTGGGACATGGCGTCGTTT
>JBFKTM010000680.1:0-2368 GCA_041636295.1 Oleiphilaceae bacterium | reverse complement strand
GATCCGTTGGAGAGAGTTGCGGCGTTGCCTCTCGCATACGCTTCATAAACAGACGGAAGGGCCGACTATACTCTTGCTCCAGATACTTTCGTAAATGCCCTTGCGACTGGGTATAAGCCAGACCAAGCAAACGCATAAACACCGAAACGCCGTTTTTATTTTGCGATGGTATTTTTACTATACAGATAGTGACAATACCCAACAGCGTTTCAAGATCAATGGGCTGATCACCCTGTTTCTCCGAGACCTTATTGAGCTCATCCTCCAGATTTTTCGCAAAAGGAGAAAGAAACCTTGAAAACACGGCCTGAATAAGCGCGTTCTTTGAGCCGAAGTGATAATTCACTGCAGCCAAATTAACATTTGCTTTACTCGTTATCATTCGCAAGGAGGTTTCGGAAAAGCCTCTTTCAGCGAAAAGGACTTCTGCTGCATCGAGAATGCGATCTACGGTATCTGAGTGAGCCATGACAAAAAATTCTACTATCTGCGAGTCTATTCTATGATTACACCAATCTTTTAAGGAATTTTTAAGATTAGGTAAAACATTCCAAACAATTGTTTTAAACATACGTTTGGTTGGTAGCTATGTCAAGTATCGGTAACAAACCTTGACATAACTCAACCTGTTTAAAATGGGACAGAGGGATAGTGACAGGTATAAATAACAAAATAGCAGGACCAAGTAATGACCATTAATTGCAGTAGCGAATTAACTGACGCCCTGAACAAGCCCCGAAATTTTCAACGGAAACACCTTGGAGAAGTGCTGCTGCAAACAGGCATTATCAACGCTAAACAATTAAAACAAGCCATTACAGAAAAAGCATCCCGATTTCAGAATGAGCGACTGGGTAAAGTCATTAGTCAGCTGGGCTTTGCATCAAATCATCAAATTCTAAACGCCCTCGCCTGCTGTCTTGAAATC
This sequence comes from Oleiphilaceae bacterium, assembly GCA_041636295.1. Lineage (GTDB taxonomy): Bacteria > Pseudomonadota > Gammaproteobacteria > Pseudomonadales > Oleiphilaceae > Alkalimarinus. The sequence goes on along the minus strand of JBFKTM010000680.1, from coordinate 1,440 downwards.
CCCTTTGTGCAGCTCGCCAACTTCGACATATCGCAAAATTTAATTGAGCAGATACCTGCGGAGTTTGCCAGATCTCATAGCCTGCTCCCAATAATGAAGTATAACGAACGACTGATCGTAGCCATGGAAGACCCGACCGATACAGACACGCTCAATATGCTGCACTTCATTACAGGCCATATTATTGAACCTGTTATCTCTTCACCGGAAGATGTCGAATTTGCCATCGCTAAACATTATGGCCCATCCGATGACGAAGAAGTATTAAAGGCACTTCCAGTAGACGCCAAATTAACCCACTGGGAAGAGCAACAAGCGCGTAAGCAGGCGAAAGACAAACCAACCGTTAAACTCATTCATAATCTAATCCTTGATGCAATTAACCGGCGCGCATCCGACATACATATAAGACCAAAAGAAAACGACGTTGATATTCTATTCAGAATTGACGGCAGCCTGATAAAAATCCGAAGTTTTGACAAATCACTGCTATCCGCGGGCGTTGCACGAATAAAAATAATCGGAGGGATGAATATTGCCGAACACCGCATTCCTCAAGATGGACGGACTAAAATAAAAACCAAAGATAAGACTATTGATCTTCGCATCTCAATCATGCCGACCATTCATGGCGAAAGTGTTGTGCTTCGGATTCTAGATACCTCCGCCAGCCTGAAAACCATAGGAGAGATAGGGTTTACCCAGAAGGATTCCGAGCATTTTACCCAATTGGTCAATAAAAGCAGCGGGCTGATCCTGGTAACCGGGCCCACGGGCTCCGGAAAATCCACCACGCTCTATGCTGCGTTGCAAGAGATCAAAAACCGGGAGATCAATATCATAACGGTGGAGGACCCTGTTGAATACCACGTCGATGACATACTGCAGATTCAGGTTCACTCATCCATTGGCTACACATTTGCCAAAGCCCTTAGACACATACTAAGGCACGATCCAGACGCAATAATGATTGGAGAAATTCGTGATGAAGAGACTGCTAAAATAGCGGTAGAAAGCTCATTAACAGGCCACCTGGTACTTTCTACACTGCATACCAATAGTGCAGCAGCCACCCTCACCCGGCTACTGGAGATCGGTATTCAACCCTACCTTCTCAACTCAACATTGCTCGCCGTGCTGGCTCAGCGGTTGGTTAAACGAAATTGCCCCCACTGCCTGGAAGAAGAGACCATATCACTATCTATTAGAGAGCAGCTCAAATTAAGCCGTAGTGAGACATTTTATAAGGGCCGCGGCTGTGATCAGTGCCATAACCAAGGGTACAGCGGGCGACTTGCGGTATATGAATTATTAACTATAGACCAAGATATACGAGACCTGATCAAACCCAAAGTCAATGCAAGTGATATTGAGGCTGTTGCGAAAGAGAACGGAATGGTTCCACTGACTGAGCGGGCTATTGAGAAGGCGCGCCAGAAG
>JBFKTM010000679.1:0-2368 GCA_041636295.1 Oleiphilaceae bacterium | reverse complement strand
GGTATCGACCGCTTGTTAACCGTCGACCTTCACGCAGACCAAATTCAGGGATTCTTCGACATCCCAGTAGATAACATCTATGCCACCCCGGTTTTGGTTGACCATATTGAACGCTCCAACTATGAAAATTTCATGGTCGTATCACCAGATGTTGGTGGCGTTGTTCGAGCCAGAGCCATGGCCAAGCGCCTTAACGATGTAGATCTTGCTATCATCGACAAACGTCGCCCTAAAGCAAACGTTTCCCAGGTTATGCACATCATCGGTGATGTCAAAGGCAAAACCTGTATTCTGGTAGATGACATTGTCGATACCGCTGGCACCCTATGTAAAGCCGCCGAAGCTCTTAAAGAGCATGGCGCAGAAAAAGTAGTAGCCTATATCACTCACCCGGTTTTATCCGGCCCGGCTATTGATAACATCAGCTCATCTACGCTGGACGAGCTAATTGTCACAGACACCATCCCGCTTAGTGACAAAGCACAAAAATGTGGTAAAATCCGCCCCCTCTCAATGGCGAGCCTGTTAGCAGAATCAATTCGCAGAATCTGCAACGAAGAATCAATCAGCGCCATGTTTGACTAAACATCAGGCAAAAATCTTACTAGATATATCGCTTATTAGTAGGATGAGAAAACAGATTTAGATTATGAGCTTCCAGATGGGAGCTCATTTTCGTATTAGCCGATGACTTTTGTCATCATTTAAACAAGTCTCGCCCTGACAGATCTGGTCGCAAGATCTCAGACGCGAGCTCTATACAAAACCGAGGAATAACAAATGAGCAATGCATTTGTAGTTAACGCAGAACTTCGTAAAGACCTGGGGAAAGGTGCGAGCCGCCGCCTTCGTCGCGAAGCAGGTTTGGTTCCAGCTATCGTTTACGGTGGCAAGAAAGAGCCTGTATCTTTGAGCCTGAAGCACAATGAAATCATCAAGTCTTTGGAAAACGAAGCTTTCTACTCTCACATCCTGACTATCAACGTTGATGGCCAAGAAGAGAGCGTAATCCTGAAAGATCTTCAGCGTCACCCTGCCCGTCAGGAAATTCTTCACGCTGATTTCTTGCGTGTAACTAAAGACCAGGCAATCCACGTTCACGTACCGCTTCACTTCACCAACGAAGAAGCTTGTGTTGGCGTTAAAATGGAAGGCGGTGCCATCTCTCACCAGATGGTAGAAGTGGAAGTTATCTGTCTGCCAGGCAACCTGCCTGAGTACATTGAAGTTGATATGACTGATGTACATGTAGAAACCACACTTCACCTTTCTGACCTTAAACTGCCAGAAGGTGTTACGGTTGCAGCCCTTCAGCAAGGTGAAGATCACAATTTACCGGTTGCGTCTATTCACAAGCCAAAAGGCGTGAAGGCGGAAGAAGGTGCAGAAGAGGCTGGCAAAGAGTAATTTTATTGCTTAATCCAGCTAAACAAGAGAGCCTCAGATAGTGTCGGATAATATTCGTTTAATCGTAGGCCTGGGAAACCCCGGCCGAGACTATGAAAATACCCGCCATAATGCTGGGGCTCTTTTTGTTGAAGAGCTCGCTCGATGCACCGGCAACACACTCCGACCCGAAAGGAAGTACCACGGCCTATATTCCAAGGTTAACTTTCACGGCCACAATCTACACCTCCTTAACCCAACAACCTTTATGAATCGCAGCGGCCTCGCCGTAAACGCGCTATGCCAGTTTTTCAAGATAACCCCCGAACAAGTACTGGTCGCCCACGATGAACTCGATATTCCTTGTGGTACACTTAAACTAAAGCAAGGTGGCGGACATGGTGGACACAACGGCCTGAGAGACATTATCAGCCATTTTGGTGGCAACAAGCAGTTCTATCGACTTAGACTAGGCATTGATCACCCAGGTAGCAGCGAACAGGTGACCGGCCATGTACTCGGCAAAATTGGCAAACAAGAGTCAGAACAGCTCACTGCGGTCAACGATGAAGTCATTCGCGTACTACCGGACATTATTAACGGCCAGTGGCAAAAAGCCATGAACCGGCTTCACGCATTCAAGGCCTAATAGCACCAACAACCACATTCCAGACACTACGCCCAACGAAAATTCAGCACCATTCCTAGCCATTAAACACCCCGCTTAAAGCTAACGTTTATTTGCGCCCCTACAGTGGTTATAATACCGCCTCTTTTTTACACACTCTTGTCAGAGATTACGTCTATGGGTTTCAAATGTGGCATTGTCGGCCTACCAAATGTAGGTAAATCGACTCTTTTTAACGCACTTACCAAAGCAGGAATTGGAGCGGAAAACTTCCCCTTCTGCACCATCGAGCCAAACGCTGGTGTTGTTCCCATGCCCGACCCTCGTCTCGACAAATTAAGCGAGATCGTGAAG
>JBFKTM010000678.1:0-2370 GCA_041636295.1 Oleiphilaceae bacterium | reverse complement strand
GGGCCTAAATAAACATTGTCACCAATAGTTGGAACACCGACAAAATTACCTCTATTCGACTGGCCAATAGTAACCCCTTGAGAAAGGTTACAGTTGCGCCCTATTTTTGCCTTACCGTTTACGATAATGGTTCCAAAGTGCCCAATATACAGCCCAGGACCAATATCAGTGCCAATGGGTATTGATATACCGAATTTATAACCTAGGCGGTAATGTATATATTTTGCGATAACATATAGCGTATAACGAGTTAATGAGTTTTGGTGTAAATACTCAGCAACTCGCATCCAAAACGTATATTTAAACCCAGCTTCTTTGAAGTAGGTTTTCAAAAAGACAGTAAGCCCTAACAATCCGTTATAACGGTATAAGTCCGCAGCGATAAGTGTTTTTAACTCTTCGAATTTCATAAACGACCAATTAATTGATTAATCAATTTCCCTACTTCAATGTCTTCAATCATTTCAGCATGATCCCCTTCAACATATTCCGTTTTCAGGTTATCTAAAACCTCACTCCAACCCAATAACGGGTCTGAATATATTCCTGTCTGTTCAAGTGGTTGCCGTATTAGAACGACACGCCCACTGAATCTACCGGGAGAATAGTTCCTATAGGCTTTTCGATTTTGCTCTTCTATGTAAAAAGGCCTTAACCAAACGGGTATAAGACTAGATGAGCGACCATACAAACTAACTAAAAACGACTTAGCGTAGTGTTCGGCTCTGGCAAGCAGGCTGTTTTTTGCTTTTAGCATTAATTTCCCTAAGCCTTCAAACACGAAGGTTTGGTCAAAAACCTGGTTGATAGTTCCTGGGCCAATGGTATCAATCATTATCACCATTTTTGGTTTAATGCCCCTATCCTCTAGACACCTGGCCACTTCGATGGCTAATGCCCCACCCATGGAGCCTCCTAGTAATATAGGATGCTTACCATTGCAACACTTTATGATCTCGTGACTATAGTTCTTAGCCATTGTTTCCATACAACTTGGTGCGGATTGTTCTCCATCAAGCCCATAAGCCTGCACACCCCATAGTGGATTTTTACTTTCGATGGCCTTTATAAAATGCCTGTAATTCAGCACGTTTCCACCAATAGCATGTAAACAAAATACGGGCTCCGCTTCTCCACTCTGCCTAAATGGGACGAGTGATTTCCACGCATTATTTTTGATTGCCTGACTGTTAGCGGTGTCTATTTCCGTTAACCGCTGTGCCAACGTTCTTATTGTTGGCGCGTGAAGAAGTAACGACAAAGGGGCATTAATGCCAAGCTCACTATGTATTTTTGAGAAAACACTCAATGCCTTTAGCGAGTGCCCTCCAATATGGAAAAAATTATCATTTAATCCGATTTCTTTACGACCGAGAACCGATTGCCAGATAGTCAGTAAACGAGACTCTGTATCGGTAATTTCTGAATCATCAATACGCTCGACACTTTCGTTTTCAGTGGTATCGATGTGGTTGAGTTTCGGATCAACGGTCTCTTTTGCACGCTCCAGCGCCATAGGCTCGAACTGGTAGTGAATGTGCGCAGGAGATGCTAATGATGTGTTCAACACCTCAATAAACTCGCCTAGCATTTCTTCTACCGTTGACTGTAAAAATAGTTGCTGACTGGCACTTAATTTAAACGCTAAACCATCAGCATATAACGCAATAAACATAACACAATCGGTATATCCATAACCGGTATTAATACTCAGTGGACTCAGCATTGTCTTATTACCAAGACTAGAAGGTCTATCACGGTAATCATTGAATGTTAATAGGGTTTGATAGAGAGGCGTACTTGATGAGTCTCTGGGAGGGTTAACCGACTCAACAACTTGTTCAAACGGCATAGTCTGATGAGAAAATGCATTTAGTGTCTGCTCCTTTACACCATTAATCACACTCTCTAAAGAAAGTAAGTCTGGTAGCGTGTTTCTAATCGCAACTGTATTGATAAAATTACCAATTACCGATTCCCACTCTAACCGATTTCTGCCGCTAACGGGCGTGCCTACCGATATATCCCTTTGTCGGCTGCGCTTAGCCAGAAATATAAAATAACAGCTAAGCAATACCATATAGGGTGTTGCCACATATCTATCAGCAACTTGATGAAGTCTATTTAGAACATCACGTTGAACAGAAGCCGTAACAATGTACGAACTGAAATCAAAATCGAGTGGCCTTGGTAGGTCGGTAGGTAATTCGAGATTAACGCCCTTGTCATGAAATATACGGTTCCAGTATGCCAGTTCTTTTTTTCGATTTTTATCGGAAATATTAAACTTTTCATAGTTATTCAAGAACACAGCAAAGCCAGGTTTTGTCTTCTCAACAGCAACATCACGACCCGCTAGCAATAAATCAT
>JBFKTM010000677.1:0-2375 GCA_041636295.1 Oleiphilaceae bacterium | reverse complement strand
GGGTAGTCATCTTTGTGCATGAACATCACAGCTTCCGCGAAGGTCTGCCCCGGCATTAAAATTTCTATAACTTTTTCATTACCGTCAGGGGTCAGGCGGGTTAGCTTCACCTGACCGGACTGTATTAAATAAAAGTGATCTGCCCGCTCACCCTGAAAAAAGAGGTGCTGGTCTGATTCAAGCTCCATTAGTTTGGAGGTTCTGGCTACTTCCCCCAGCGCTTTTTCTGACAATCCGGCAAACAGGTAGTGCTTTTTGATTTGTTCGAGTTTTAATTCATCTAGCATGGCAGTCACTTTTAAATCGGGTTTCGGGTTATGTTAACATCCGTTTTCCGTGGCGGGGCATGCCTCTTTAGAGTTATATTTGGCGCGATTAATCACTAGCTTGATCTAACGCAACTTTTCAAATATTCCACATTCCATGTATGTCAAACCGTGCATCGGAACGTTAGTAAGTTCGTGTCAGTTTGAAAATATATCGACAAACTCACCCGCGCTGCTGATTAAAAACCGTAACTCTTTCGAGAGCTCGTTAATATCCAGCGCATCTATAAGATTTTTTACTTCCAGCCCAAGCTCGGTGTCGCCCTCTATTAGTAGACGTCTCTGAAAGAATAGCGTGTCGGGGTCTTCTTTTCTCGCTGCGAGCAAAATAAATTCATTTAAATTGCCGCTAATGGTGACATCTTCGATGCCAAACGGGTGCAATAAAATTGAACCATTGTCGCCCAGGCTGAAATACCAGTTTAAATTCAAGTCGTTAATCTTAACCAGTAACCAGCGCCCTCGTAAAAACTCACACTCGCCAGACTCCAACGCCTCTTTGAAAACCTGTTGCAATACCTTGGTGATCGCCAGTCGTTGCGCCGGAAAGGGCACATGGGTGAGTGGCTTAGCGAGCAGTTGAGGGAGTCTGGGGTATAGTTTAGATGGGGATGGTGGTCTGGGAAACACGTTAAATTCCTTTCGTTGACAATAGCAGCCGATCAAGTTTGGTGCCCCATAGTGCCTTAGCCGATATAACCCGCCTTGACGATAATCAAATCGGTTTTAGAAAAGCTCTGTTAGCCTCTCAAAATTTACACAAACCTATGAAAATAAGAGCGTGATGTTTGCTGTCAATCGAGACTAGCCATTGCGTTTCAATAATAAATGCAACTTCTGATTAAGGTTGAACAATCAATCCTATGGATTTAACGAGGCACGCGACCACACTGGGTAGTCATTTAAAACAAAAATATGGGGAGCGAGTTCATAAGGTTTCTGTGAATGGCGCATTTACCTGCCCTAATCGGGATGGTTCCAAAGGCCTTGGAGGTTGCACGTTTTGCAATAATGCCTCATTTGCCCCGTCAGCCAAACTGATAACACCGGTACAAGAGCAAGTGCTCGCAGGCCAGAAGGTAATTAAACGACGCAATGGTGCCGAACGGTTTCTTGCGTACTTCCAGGCCTATACCAACACCTATGCTGATATTAACTACCTGCGTGAACTCTATGAGAGTGCTTTAAGCACGCCTAATGTCATTGGCATGTCGGTTGGCACACGCCCCGACTGTGTACCCGATGCGGTACTTGATCTGTTGCAGTCTTATCAGCAGCAGGGGCATGAAATCTGGCTTGAGTTAGGACTGCAGTCTGCTTTTGACGAATCACTCGACCGGGTTAATCGTGGTCATGGCCTGGCCGAATATGTAGACGCCGTTGCCCGCGCCAAGCAACGGGGTTTGCAAATCTGTACCCACCTCATAGCAGGGCTACCCGGCGAGCAACCAGAAGACACCCTGAAGTCGCTGGATAAAGTACTGGAAATAGGTACTGATGGTTTAAAGATTCATCCGTTACATGTGGTGAAAGGCACGCAGCTGGCCCGTGAGTGGAAGCGGGGCGAGTATCAGCCAATGTCGCAGCAGGCCTATGTTCAGCTGGTGGCTGAGGTGATCAGGCGAACCCCTAAATCGATCATCTTTCACCGCTTCACCGGCACCGCATCTGAAGAGCTACTATTAGCGCCGGCCTGGTGCAGCAAAAAGTGGACGGTACTGAATGATATCTGTAAAGAACTTGAGCTTCATGCTGCCTGAATCGGTATGGCTGAAGCAGCACAATATACTCAAATAACGAGGAGAAACGCGTGGAACTGGTCTGTCCTGCAGGAAGTCTGTCAGCGCTTAAAGTCGCTGTAGATAGTGGCGCTGATGCGGTTTACATCGGATTTAAAGACGATACCAATGCTAGGCATTTTGCCGGGCTGAATTTCGCCGATAAAAAAGCCCAAGATGGCCTTGCCTATGCCCGCAAAAAAGGGGTTAAAGTCTTTGTGGCTATTAATACCTACTCTCAACCATCGGGCTGGGCACGCTGGCAGCAAGC
>JBFKTM010000676.1:0-2382 GCA_041636295.1 Oleiphilaceae bacterium | reverse complement strand
GATCAATCTCCAAAGCGCGCAATCTATCGGCGTAAGGGCCTTGCCCTATGGTGAGGTATGGCCGACTACACTCACCCCCTGTTTTCCACAGACGGTCCATAAATTTGGTGACGTTGAAGTCCGCCTCAAAACAGGTCTGGCTTTGCAATAGCTGATCACCTAACCGAGAGTAGAGGTTGGAGCGAACATTGAAGTGGGTGCGCGTGCCTTCGGTGGGAATCTCCAGGGTAAAGTACCGATTGCCCTCACTGTCGGTGGCCGTTGTGGTAGAGACATGGTTTTCAACCTGAATATCAATATCATCCAGTACCTTTGGCAGCCCCCAGATTTTGTTACCGCGAATGCGGTTCTCCAGCGAGGTGACCGGCATGTGGAACACGTAATAGCCAAACTTTCTGAAGCCCTCAACGATCATCGGCAGCACTGGTACATTTACCAGTGGATCAACCATCACCGGGATGGTCATGGCGATTTCATTGTAGGGGGCCACGTTCATCACATCCTTGTATTCGTAACAGGAGAACGTGACGAGCGCCCGATTGCGAGGCATCCTGACTGGTTTCATCTGTGGATGGGGAAGCATCGCCTGGGCTTTGTCGTAATTGCACATAAAAACGCCGATGGCGCAGGTGACATTGCCATAGAAGGTAGGGAACCGGTAATCTTTAGCAATGGCATCGGTCAACTGCAGCGGTTGATGGCGGTGACGCAGTTTGAACTGCTTAAAAAACGGATCGGTGAAGCGCTTTTCGTTATCCAGTAATTCTGGCACTATATTTTGATTCGCTTTCATCTGGCTATCCTCAAGGCACGGATTCGGGTTGGACTCAGCTGTAACATTAGTCTTAGTTTTATTGTGCCGCGCCGAGGATAAAAGTGGGATAGTAAAAATAGCCTAATGGGGAACAGGCATGGAGCAACAGTAGTAATGAATAGCGGCAATATCGACGAATTTATCAGTCACCTGTACCGATCAGCACCTCGTATTGCTCCTGAATACTATCGGGAGTGGGCGTTAGAGCAGCTCGCTCAGGTCATCGCGTTTGATGCGGCGTTTTGGGGTACCGGAAACCTGCAAACCGAACAGTTTCACTATATCAGTCAGCTGGGGCTTGATCCGTTTTATGGTGAACGGTTGGTGGAAACGCTGCCGCTGAACCCGATCAGAAAAGGTATTCTGGAGAATTTAGGCGCACCGGTCGATATGTCCGATGTGTATCCCGACCGCCAGTTCTATCAGTCAGAACTCTATCAGCAACTGTTCAAACCCTATGGCATTGAGCGCATTTTGGGGGCAGGCCATGCCGATCAGCGCAGTGGTTTATACACCTTGCTCAGTCTCTATCGTTTTGATCGTAACCACCGATTTAGCGCCGATGAACGGCAACTACACCATCGCCTGATCTACCACCTGATCGCCGCCGCCTCACATGCGTTTTTTTTGCATTTGCAGTTTAACCACAGGACGCAGCAGGATCATGCCGCCGCGATCTGCGACCGCAAGGGCTGCTTTCATGAAGCGCAACCGCAATTCTTGCACTTTCTAACGGAGTACTTTCCCCATCGTCAAAGTATGGCATTGCCTTTTCAGCTTCCCGACGTGGGGCACGCCATCGAAGAGAATGGTTTGATTATCAGTAGCCAGCCACTGGGCGAGCTGTTTATTGTCAGTATCAGAATGGCTGGTCCGTTAGATCTGCTGACAGACCGTGAAAGCGAGATTGTGCAGTTGGTCTGTAGCGGGTTGTCCTTTAAAGAAGCAGCTAAAACTCTCGATCTCGCCCCTTCGACGGTATCGAACCATCTCTATCGCATCTACGATAAACTGGGTATTTCCAGTCGAACCGAATTGGCGAAGTTAGTTGGCGCTACCGTTAAGCATTCAGCTGAACCCTAGCCTCTTACCACTTACCCACTTACCCACCTAAAACCGCTTGTTATCTTGGCGTTTTAGATTGTTGATTTTGGTTTTTCGTAACAGCTTTAACAGGCCATTGCGGAAAAACCGCAAGATGGGATAGAGCAGGGCGGATGCCCGTTGTGACTTAAATACCCAGTAATTGAACCGGTTGAACAGGCCAGAGCGGCTGCTTATCAGCGCCAGGGCATGAATGGCGTCAGCTCCGTAATAGAGCTGCCCTCCCATTTTGAGCACCATACCCTGATCGATATCCAGTTGCCGGTGGGTGATTTCATCCATCACCTCACTGGCCTCCCGCGCATTAACAATGACGAGATCCCCGACGCTTTGGCGGATTCTCACCAGCTGGCAGTAGTTATCGCAGGCGGGGCACTCCTTGTCATAAACAAGCAGGATCTTTTCTCGGGCCATCCGGCTAACTCACTTCAGTTCGCATTTCAGAATTCGATCTTCAAACACCG
>JBFKTM010000675.1:0-2384 GCA_041636295.1 Oleiphilaceae bacterium | reverse complement strand
TCACATACGAAATCGTTGACAGAAAAAGAGGCGAATGAGATGAAGAGACAACATCAATCCGGCGCTGTTTTAATTGTCAGTCTGATTTTGTTATTGGTACTGACCATTATCGGTTTTTCGGGCAGCCAGACCGTGTTAATGCAGGAGAAAATGACATCGGCAGTGCAGGATTCCCACTTGGCCTTGCAGTCTGCCGAGTTGGGTTTAAAAGCGGCGGAAAAATATATCGCCGACAATGTTACCAAAGATACCCTTGATGAGTTTGGAGATGGTACCGTGACTGATGGTGGTGCTATCGGCCTATATGGCAAAGGCCAGTTGCCCTCTAACCTTTTCGAGGACACGGTATGGCAAGCGACTAACTCAAAGCTGGCGGCTAAGTCGATTATTAAAGATGACATCGCGGTACCAAACTACGTTATTGAAAACTTAGGAGTAAGCAGTGATGAGGGCAATAACGCGGCGCTTAATATCGTCGGTTACGGCGAAACCAAGAGCGTTGGTGATGTCAGTGTATTTAAAGTGGTTGCCAGGGGCAAAGGACGTTCATCAGAGACAGAACGAGTGATAGTGGCTTACGTGGGTAAGCGACTGTAATGGGTTTAACAGCATAAAAATTAATTCTAACAACGGAGCGTTTGTTATGGGTAAGTGGACTAACAAACTGGCGGTTTTCAGCGGATCATTTTTATATACGGTATCCATGGTGGGTTATGGGGCAGATCGGCCGTTGTCCACAACACCTTTGCAGGTAACCAATTCTAGTAAACACAATGTTATGTTGCTGCTAGACAACTCGGGATCAATGGGGGCGTTTGTGCCAGATACACCCTACGATCCCACTGTGACTTATACGAACTGCAACAACAAAGTAAACAATAATGCCAGTATCTATCTGGTTGTAGAACACAATGGAAAAACGGCTTTTGATGCGTATTACGATAACGAAAGTCACTACAAGGATTGGGGTACGAGCTCTGGAAATGGCCACACTGGCCGACCAAAGAAATGTTTTGACGCGAACAGAAATTACTTTGCTTACTTACATGCTGAAAGAGATTTTGATGATCGTTATGAGGCTTGGGGCGGTTCAAACAGAGGAAGAGGTACATACTCCGGAAACTTCCTGAATTGGTATTTCTCGAACAGCGGTTCGGGTGCTGCAAACTTTGGCGCGAATACAAGAGAACGCGCGGGGATGAAAACAAGACTGGAAATAACAAAAACTGCAGCTACAAGTCTTGTTAGTGGGTTGTCAAATTTACGTGTAGGCTTAACCTCTTTTAATGGTAATGATGGAGGGACAATACTTCAGGGGCTATCAGATATTGATATTGCGGCCAACAAAACATCATTGACAAGCGTTATCAGTGCTATGTCGCCGAGTGGCAACACACCATTAGCTGAAACAATGGAAGACATTGGTCGCTACTTTATAGAGGGGAAAGAGTCGCAAGAACTGATACTTCATCCTTCTTCAGCTTCGCCCGAGCCAAAATCCGGTGAAGAGATATTTTCTAGTGAACCTGTATATGCAGACGGTGTGGCAGTGCCCACATACAGTGCAAATGCTTCTCTGGATACAAGTGCTATACAGTATCAATGTCAGAAAAACTTTGTTGTAGCATTAACGGATGGCTTGCCCACTGAGGATGATGATGTTGATTCAGATATTGAAACCTATGCCTCTGATGGCGATGACTACGCGTTGAATGATGTTGCAAAAGCCTTATTTGAAATCGATTTAAGGCCTGATCTTGATGATGCTGAGGGCAATGAAGTCCTGAATAATGTAACTTCTTATTTTATTGGTTTAGCGGATCCAGTGTTGAATGCTCCTATCCTGGATACTAATGGAGACGGCACCAACGATAAGAGCTTGCTGCAAAGCGCAGCTGATAATGGCGGAGGTGAGTTTAAAACCGCAAATAATTCCGCCGAGCTCGTGACAGCATTCAATTCCATAGCCCGCTCCATTTCAAATAAAACGGGTTCTGCTTCCTCTGTTGCTTTTAATTCGACCACGCTAAAAACAGGTTCAGCGATTTTTAAGGCTAGGTTTGATCCTACGAGATGGAGTGGTAATTTAGAGTTGTTCCCTCTTGATGAGAATAACGGTGATATAGGCGCGTCCGTTTGGGATGCTGCATCTAAATTGGACTCACAAGCGTCGAGGATGGTATTAACTCACAATGGTTCAGATGGACAAGTTTTCAATTGGTCCAACATTAATGCGGGATCAGATGTAAGAACTAATGATTTGGATTTTGATGATACTGAGAACGCATCGGATGGGGAAGGAGAGACCCGGTTAAATTATATTAAAGGCGACCGCTCAAAAGAGGCTTCTGACGCAACACCATCCTATCGTCAACGATCTAGCC
>JBFKTM010000674.1:0-2392 GCA_041636295.1 Oleiphilaceae bacterium | reverse complement strand
GGGAGCACGCCTGGACATTAAGCAATATGTTAAATTTTGCTCACTCACTAGCGATAAGGCCTGTGACTATTTCAGGTCAACGTTTTCGAGTATCGACGATGACTTTTCTGTTCTAGCTAATCAATCCCACATAGACGAGAGAGTTAAGGCTTCTATTAGTATTGCTCCTGGATTCGTGGAATCTATGACACCAGACTCTTTGGCCGTTATTAAAATACCCAGCCTGATTGTAGGGGCGGAAAAGGACATCAATGTGCCGCCATACAGTCACGTCACACCCTATCTAAAGCACTTCTCTGAGCATATAAAGTATCAAGAGATTGCCGACGCATCACACTTTAGTTTTATGCAGCGTTGTCGACCGAATGCCTTGGCGATATTGGCAGAAGAAGGCGCGGAGTTTGTGTGTGAAGATGGGGGCAGAAAGCTGCGTGAGCAAATACATGAGGAAACATACCGCATGGTTTCAGATTTTATAAACGATAAACTTTGAGCTGAAAAGAAAAAGGAGCTGTCGGTAACGACAGCTCCTTTTTGCTTTGTTGAAGGGCCAACACTAACTTACACAATATGATCAGTAGAGTAGTAGTTAGTCTTGCTCCACTTCTTGCTGTGGTGACGACGGACTTTCGAGCGAATCTTGCCGTTCACATAGACATAGCCTAAAAAGGTGGTGCCGCGGAAACTGTATTGGGTCGACCATCCGGTCCAGTAGCTGTAGCCACCGGCAATGGCTTTCAGTGCTTTGTTGTCCAGCTCGCTGCTGGTGTGAAGGTCTGCGATGTTTAGTGTTTTTGGAGACAATGAGTTAAGGGCTAATGTAGTCATGGCTGTATCCTCTGTTTTAATCTGCGTTTCATGCTTTAAGTTTTTGAACCTAGAACCTAGAACCTAGAACCTTGTATCTGGCTGTTCCTATCGTTAGTTCGTACTTAAGGTATTGCAGAGGCTGTGCCAGAAATGAAGTTGAGGTGTGTTATATTTCTAAGTTATTGATATAAAAATAGTTATAAAATAACAGAGATTATAGTGTCGATTCATCGAATATTTATTTGTTGTATTTATGGAAACTAAAATGATTAATCTGTTTGCCTATCCGATACAAAGTGTATTCTGTACCGTGAATCAGAATACCGGGCATTAATAGCGTAACCTTGCCGAAATGCGGAGTAATGGAGTGGTAATGGCATTATCAGATATCACGGATATCATCTTGGATGAGTCCAGTTCGACGGCAGCGTTGCAAGAAGCATTGGATCACTTTGCGCTGTTATGCAGCGAAATCAGTGGTATAACACCTGATCCAAGTTTTAGTGGTTGGGCTGATGACTCCTTTTTGGCTGCCGGTGTTGCTATCAACCCACAGGCGGCCGCTTACTGTATCAAAGACTATCAGCGTAGCGTGGTATTTATTCGTGGCGTGTACGCCGCAATAAAAACGGCGCAGCAACGCTTTCCTGATACCGTTATTAAACTTCTCTACGCCGGCTGTGGTCCTTTTGCTACGTTAGTGCTGCCGCTGCTGGTGAAATTCAGGCCTGGCGAGTTGCAACTGCATCTGTTAGATATTCACCAGCAATCACTGGACAGCGTCTGTCATTTGCTCAAACAGTTTGGCCTGAATGATCACCGAATCAGCACCCATCAGGGCGATGCCTGCCACTATCGGCATGCCGAACCGCTTCATCTCATTATTGCTGAAACCATGCAGAAAGCGCTGGAGCAGGAGCCACAATTCGCGGTGACGGCTAATTTAGCGCCGCAGTTATGCTCCCAGGGTATATTCATTCCCGAAGCGATCGAAGTGGAACTCTGCCTGGCCCATTGGCAGCAAGAGCAGGCGATGTTTAAGCGCTCAAATACCCTGGATGTTGATGGGCTGATCGATAGGGGGCAACGCCACTCTCTGGGAACTCTCTTCACATTGCGACCTGAATGGGCGGCCTCTCAAATCAACCAGGCAACGCATAACGATAATACCTCAATGCTGGAGCTGCCCCTGAAACCTGTGCAGATACCGACGCTGGAGAAGTTGGCAAGTTTCGATGTGTTGTTGCTAACCCGTATTCAGGTTTTCGCTGAATACCATCTGAAAGATTATGAAGCGGCTATCACCCTCCCGCTTAGGTGTCATGAGCTTTTGCCGCTGAGGGAAGGGGCGGAATATCAGGTGTGTTATCAATTTGGTAATTATCCCAGATTTAATATAACACGGGCCAGTTAAACTCTCCTCCTACGCTGTTTTACTATTACTAGCCTATAATTTATGGAGATAGGGTAAAAGTTAATCCAGGCTAGCTTTATGTGTAAAAAGATTCGAGGGTTAATCGCAGCCATTTTTCTGATGGCAGCTTCGTCATCGATGGCCGAGTCGCGGTTTTTGTATGTTGGG
>JBFKTM010000673.1:0-2393 GCA_041636295.1 Oleiphilaceae bacterium | reverse complement strand
CCCATCAAAAGCCCGCTTTTTAAAACGACTCGAATCCTCCATGCAGGATTTAAAAAAAGGTGATCAAAATTTGCCGAGACGCCCTAATTCACTCCCTTTATTAATTAAGCTTCTCAACGACAGTCAATGTAGCAGAGAGCAAATCAGTTCCGCAATACTGGCTGACCCGGCACTAACAAACCAGATTCTAAGAACCGCAAACTCTCCTTATTTTAGAGTTAGTGGCGGGCCAATCGAGTCAATCGATAAGGCTATTTTTATCATGGGAAGCGAAGGCATTCGACAGCTGATCTCGGCGACCTTGATGAAACCAATGATGAAAGGCCACAATAAACCAGAACAGCAATTTAGTGAAAAAGTATGGCAATGGGGTTTGTGTAATGCCACCGCGACAGAAGAAATTTACAGAATCTCTGCTTTACAGCGCTCTAGCTACTTCCTCCTGGGCCTATTGCCCGCTCTTAGTCAGTTAATAATCTATAGAGTGGCTAGTGAGATTAGCCACTCGCTTGAGATTAATGAAGAAGAGAGTGCCATTCTGGTTCAACAGGCTATTGCACACAACCAATGGCGAATATGCCACTTGCTGGCCAACGCCTGGGGTTTACCACCGAGTTACTGTAAAGAACTGTTGGAAGCCGAAACTGCCCCCCCCCACAAACTCTCCAGCCTGCTACAGGACGCGATGTCAATTTCCATAGACGAACTCATGCATACAACCGGGGAAAGCTCAATGGAGCAGGCCGAGGTCGATGACGCTCTCTCGATTAGTGAAGAGGATACAATTAAGATCAGGGCTCGAATACGAAGACAATTAAAAGAGCATGATGAATAACGTCACCTCTCTCATGCCATATCATTATTGTCTCACTATCTTTTGCATAGTCATGCTTTCAAACTGCTTTTCGAGCCCTTGATTTATGGACTCATAAACTATAGATGACTCCCCTTTTAGACTGAGCCGTTGAATCAGTTTCTCCTCATCGCAACGGGCGGCCAACAACAGATCAAACAGGGTAATTTTATCCAGCGCTCTCGCGGGTACCAAAGCTTCGCCTTTTTCTCCGGCAACACTGAGCATTCGCTGCCGTAATAGTTTATCTGTCACTTCCCGGGTTAGCACTGCAGGCACTTTGAGCTTTTCTTCGAGTTCAGTTTGAGTAATGGCCTGTCTACCTTGGTCAAACCGTTCAGCCACTTCATACATAATGGCAATAGCAATCTTTTCCGACAGGTCTGCAGAAGCCTTGACCTGGTACTGGCGAGTAATATGATTAAAGTTCTGATCGTAATAGGCAATGCTTGAACCTAATAGCAATATTAGCCAGCAGACATAGAGCCAGATCAATAACACGATACCCACGGCAAAGCTGGAATAGATCGCCGCATATTTGGTTGAACTCACAACAAATGAGGCAAATAACACACCAGTCATCTGCCAGGTGATACCACTGACGACCCCTCCCAGCAATGCACTGCGGAACCGAACTTTAGTGTTAGGCATGAACATATAGACAAATGTGAACGCCGCAATAATCAGAAAAAACGGCATTAATTTACTGATACGTACAATAAGGAATCCGAACGGTTCAATTAGCATCATCTCCTTAATAATCGGAGACCCCATTACTGTGGCAGTCATTCCGATAGCAGACGCGACCAATAGTGGGCCAACCATAATGACACTCAGGTAATTACTAAACCGCTGACTAAAAGAACGCAACTGTGGCACTCGCCAAATATAGTTAAACGAACGTTCTATTTTCTGCACCAGCGAGATAACGGTATAGATCAATAACGCTAAACCTACCGAACCCAACACCCCCACTTTTATGTTATCGACAAACCCGAGCACATTGTCTGCGATATCTACGCCTTGCTGCCCCATTGGCTCGAAGAAACTGTACAGGATAGGTGTAAGCCGATTATGCACCCCCATTGCCTTCAAGACAGAGAAACTTAACGCAAGCATCGGTACGACAGAGAGCATCGTAGTATATACCAAGCCCATGGCATGCAATGTTAGGTTGCCACTCAACACATCTCGCACCACAGCAAATAAAATGCGTGCAATACGATGAAAACCACGTTTTATGCCGGTTGGCTCTTTTTGGGTAGAAAACAGCCAGCTCTCTACTTTCTCAACTCTACTACTCAAATCCATCAATTTTATCCAAATACCTAAAGACTCTGACCAAACCGGAGGGCGTTTTTTGGCTACGATACTTCACTCTTAAGATAACCGTTTATAAATGCAATCACTTTACTAAGATGATCCACCACCCAAGGGAACCACTCCATGGCCTCTGCCTGTTTATTATCTTTTAGTTTCTCTTCCAGTTCATAAGAGAGTTGTCGCAATTGTTCTGCTGAAATATTGGCAGCACTACCTT
>JBFKTM010000672.1:0-2393 GCA_041636295.1 Oleiphilaceae bacterium | reverse complement strand
TATCTTACTCTCCCCAAGAGGTTGATGTTGCCGTTTCACAATTGATTGAGCAGCAAATGACTACAGGGCCTGTTGTCTTGATTGGTAGCTCTTTGGGCGGGTATTACGCTATTCACCTTGCGCAGAAGTACGGGCTTTATGCTGCATTGATCAATCCCGCCGTTAAGCCTTATGAGTTGCTAAGTGACTATTTGGGTGAGAATGCCAACTATTACAGTGGAGAACGGTATACTCTTACCGATCAACATATGCGGGAACTGATAGCGCTGGATGTAAAAGTAGTCTCTTACCCGGACCGCCTTTTCCTGCTAACCCAAACGGCTGATCAGACCCTTAATTATCGTGAAGCCATCGAGAAACTTCCCCATTCTCCAGTCTGGGTAGAGGCAGGGGGGAACCACGAGTTTCAAAATTTTGAAAAATTTATTCCCGCGATTATGTCTTTTTTGAAAATTAAAAAGTTGCCTTAAGCATCTCTGCTAATATGTTTAGAAGCTAATGATTGCGAGAAGGCAACCTATTTTACAATGTTTCTTATTCATTGAATGTGGCAACAGAGGTATCATAGGCCACCTTTGATAAGGTGATCGGCGTCGATACAATTGAAATATGCCTTATGTGACAAAATGTCATGTTTTGGTATGATTCATCCAGCAAATGATAATTAGCAGAAGGTTTAGTTATGGGAAATAAGACCGAGCTCTATGATGCACATATAGCCTGTGGCGGGAAAATGGTCGATTTTGGTGGGTGGGATATGCCTATTCACTACGGCTCTCAGCTTGAGGAGCATCATACTGTGCGTCAGACTTCCGGTATGTTTGATGTCTCTCATATGACAATTGTTGATCTTGCGGGTGATGATGCCAAACCCTATTTACAGTACCTGCTGGCCAATGATGTAGATAAGCTGAAGGAGACTGGCAAAGCGCTTTACTCCGGTATGCTCAATGAGCAGGGCGGGGTGATTGATGACCTGATCGTCTACAGAATGCCAGTGGGGTATCGCCTGGTGGTAAACTGTGCGACCAGAGAAAAAGACCTGGCTTGGATGCAAAAGCAGACTGAGGGATTTGATGTATCCCTTAAAGAGCGGCCAGAGCTCTCTATGGTGGCGATTCAGGGGCCTGAAGCAATTGCTAAGGTTCAACAGGTTTTGGCCGGCGAAAAGGCCGAAATTATTGCTGGACTGAAAGTGTTTCAAGGGCTAGAGTCCGGCGATTGGATGTTGTGCCGTACCGGTTATACCGGTGAAGATGGCTTGGAAGTAATGGTTCCCAAGGCTGAAGTGGTCGATTTCTGGCAGCGGTTGCAGGCCGCAGGTGTTAAACCCTGTGGGCTGGGCGCCAGAGATACCTTGCGATTGGAAGCCGGGATGAATCTTTACGGTTCCGATATGGATGAAACGGTTAGTCCATTGCAGGCAAATATGGGGTGGACCGTTGCCTGGTCGCCAGCGGAACGAAACTTTATTGGACGTGCTGCGCTTGAAGCAGAAAAGGCTGAGGGGGTTAAATCCAAGTTGGTGGGCCTTGTTTTGGAAGAGCGTGGTGTTCTACGTGGGCATCAGAAAGTAATTGTAGAGGGTGTTGGCGAAGGCGAAATAACCAGTGGTACCTTTTCGCCAACTCTAGGTTATTCCATCGCAATGGCACGTGTTCCTGCCGATACGGGAGAACACTGTGCGGTGGAAATGCGTAAGAAATTGCAGACTGTGAAGGTCGTTAGCCCGCCTTTTGTGCGTAATGGTCAGCGCGTTTATAAATAGTTTGCTATAAAATAGGCTGAATAATACCTAATTTATAAAGCAGTGATTGCACCTGAGCTCAATCGAGTTCAGGTTTTCGTTTGTTGTAATTCTGCCAAGGGTAGAATGGTTAATAAGTTTGACAGCTAATATCGGGGAAGCATAACAATGAGTAATATTCCAGGTGAATTGAAGTATTTGTCCAGTCATGAGTGGGTTCGTGTTGAGGCGGATGGCACCGCGACCATTGGCATTACCGATCATGCCCAGGATCTGTTAGGTGACGTGGTTTTTGTTGAATTACCAGAAGTCGGCTCGGAGCTGAACGCGGGTGAAGAGGCCGGAGTGGTTGAGTCGGTGAAAGCAGCTTCAGATATCTACAGCCCGATCAGTGGTGAAGTTATCGCCATTAACGAAGGGCTGGAAGAGTCGCCGGATCTTGTTAACAGTGAGCCCTACGATGAAGGCTGGTTCTTCAAAGTTAAACTGGCCGACCAGTCGGAATTGGAAACACTGCTTGATGCAGAGGCCTATGCCAATGTCTGTGAAGCTGAAGATCACTAATTAGCCTTCTCCAGAAATCACTATTTTTTGCGTAGGTCGGGTTTTAACCCGACACTGATTGTAGTTAAGATGCAGATTTGTC
>JBFKTM010000671.1:0-2394 GCA_041636295.1 Oleiphilaceae bacterium | reverse complement strand
GTTTGCAGACTGCCACCACTCCAAAGGGTTATTCGAGCCGATAGCAGTGAGGTGACAACGCCCAATAGATACCCACTATACATAAGGCTGATAAAGACACTCGACACCTCTTCGGATAAGCTTCCGACTCGAAACGGCAGAAAATTCATCATGGCCGAAAATACAAAGAATAGACAGCTAACTGCCAAGAAAATCCAGCCTAATCCACGCTCTACAACTAGCACTTTAACATCAGGCCAATAAAAGAGTGCGTCCTGCCCTTCATTGCCACGGCCATGTCCAAATGGAAAGAAGGCGGTTAACGCCAATCCTGCGGTCATCAAATAATAAAAATATCGCCAGTCACTAAAGTCTGCAAACACACCACTGATCAGCCGACCAAACAACCCCCCTAAAATGGTCGCTGTAACATAAAAGGACATTGCACCTTGTAACTCCTGCGGGGCAGCTTGTCGGGATGTCAGTGTCATTACTGAGGTCAATATAACCGGTAATAGTATGCCCTGCGCAAAACGGATTATTAACAGCATGGCGTAGTTTTCTGCCATCACAAAACCGAGGGTGGTTATCGCCAATAGCAACAAGCCTGCCCGTAACAAATATTCCGGAGAGTAGGACGACAGCAGTCTACCGAACGTCAGTGGCGCTAGAAACAGGGGCACCATCGTTGCCGTTGTCAACAACGCGGTTTGCGTCTCAGATAAATTGAGTTCCAAGGAGAGTATGGGAAACAGAGGCTGCGGTGAGTAAAGAACGAAATACGCCAATAATGAAGCAATCAGCAAAGGTAAAATCGGATAGATACGCAATGTCTGGGTCTCAGTACGTTATAGGGTAACCATTGAAAAATGATTACAAACAGAAAGGGAGTCTGCAGTAACTGCAGACTCCCTTTCTGTTCACGCAAATTGTTATTGAGCCGACCCGCACCAAACAATAGGTACATACCCCTACGTGTTGGTTAACCGCCTAATAGACTCAAAGCCTAATAACGATTAGGTTCTTGGTAGCGTTACACCTGTTTGACCATGGTACTTACCCCCACGATCTTTGTAGCTTGTCTCACACTGCTCATCAGATTCAAAAAACAGCATCTGTGCGACCCCTTCGTTGGCGTATATCTTGGCAGGCAGCGTTGTGGTGTTGGAGAACTCCAACGTTACATGGCCTTCCCACTCAGGTTCCAGTGGCGTTACATTTACGATAATACCGCAACGGGCATAGGTAGACTTACCCAGACAGACGGTCAGCACATTGCGAGGAATACGGAAATACTCAACCGTGCGTGCGAGTGCAAATGAGTTAGGAGGAATGATGCAAACATCGCTTTGAACGTCTACAAAACTATTCTCATCAAAGTTCTTAGGGTCTACCGTTGCAGAGTGCACGTTCGTAAAAATCTTAAATTCGTTACTGCAGCGCACATCATAGCCATAGCTCGATGTTCCGTAAGAGATAATACGACCCTGTTCGCCTTCACGCACTTGGCCTGGTTCAAAAGGTTCGATCATGCCATGCTGGTCGGACATTCTACGAATCCATTTGTCAGACTTGATTGTCATCTTCGTTCTTCTCTTTGAGTCAATTCTGTGGTTAATTCTTTTTATGCTAATAAAAAGGAGCTGGCAATCATACCCTGATCTGGTACTTTTAAAAAGGTGGTATTAGTACTAACGTATTTCTGGAGCACCAGCAACGACACAATGGACAACACCGCAGTCAACCTCACAACACATGATCTCAACGTTTTACATGTGGGCCCCATTAATCTAACACTGCATGCAGGGGAGTGCATTGGGTTATCCGGTCCTTCCGGGTGTGGCAAGTCCATCCTGTTAAAAGCCATTGCAGACCTGCTTGAGAGCCAAGGCACAATCACGCTTCAAGGCGTCGACCGATTCGATGTAAAAGCCCCTCTTTGGCGAACGCAAATACAGTTGGTACCTGCTGAAAGTCTGTGGTGGCATGACCGGGTGGGCGACCATTTTCAGCATGCCATCCCCGAAGACACACTGAGACAGCTATCACTTGACCCCGCAATTGAACAGCAGGCCATCAACCAGCTTTCATCTGGACAAAAGCAGAGACTGGCGCTATTGCGCTCTTTAGAGCGTGGCCCCAAGGTTTTATTACTGGACGAACCAACCGCCAGCCTGGACAGTAACAACACCCTACAAACAGAGAAACTGATTCAACACTATCTTGAAACGAACGGTGCCTCGGCAATCTGGGTCAGTCACGATCCGGCACAGTTGAAAAGAGTCGCCAGAGTCGTCGTTTCAATGGAGCATGGCCAGTTGGTGGAAGCCGCACCATGAGCCTCATCAGTTTAAGTTCATGGGACTTGATTATCTCATCAATACTAATACTCCTGCTCGCTGGCATCAGCATTAG
>JBFKTM010000670.1:0-2395 GCA_041636295.1 Oleiphilaceae bacterium | reverse complement strand
ACTGTGGTTTGCTTAACTAGGGTTTGCTTAATAGCGGGTTTTTCATCGGACTGTTCGAGCATCGCGAGTTGCTCACCTGCATTCTGAATAACAGCATGGGGAACGCCCACAAGTTTTGCTACCTGAAGGCCATAGCTTTGACTGGCAGGCCCTTCATGAACGGTGTGCAGAAATACAATGGAGTCATCATGCTCCGTAGCCGTAAGGTGAACATTCACGGCATTCTCAAGCTGTTCAGGCAGCGTCGTAAGCTCAAAGTAATGGGTGGCAAACAGTGTATACGCCTTTATTTTTTCCGCGAGATGATTAGCACTGGCCCAGGCTAATGAGAGCCCATCGAAAGTGCTGGTGCCTCGCCCAACTTCATCCATCAATACCAGACTGTTTTCGGTGGCATTGTGAAGTATATTGGCGGTCTCGGTCATCTCTACCATAAAGGTCGAACGTCCACCGGCGATATCATCCGACGATCCCATGCGGGTAAATATTCTGTCAACCGGCCCGATGACTGCACGGTTGGCAGGAACATAACTACCCGTTGCCGAGAGCAATACGATAAGGGCAACCTGACGCATATATGTCGATTTACCGCCCATGTTTGGGCCGGTGATAATGAGCATTCTACGCTGGGTGTCGAGGTGAATATCGTTGGGCACAAAAGGTTCATCAAGCAGTTGCTCAATGACCGGGTGTCGCCCGTCTTCAATCAGAATGCCGGGGGCCGCGCTGATTTCAGGCGCCGCCAGGTTGAGAGTCTGTGCCCGCTCTGCAAAATTCGCCAGTACATCCAGTTCGGCGATGGCCTGGGCGGATATCTGCAAAGGCATCAACTGCTCGGCCAGTGTTTCAAGAAGCGTTTCGTAGAGTGCTTTTTCACGGCTGAGCGCACGGCTCTTGCTACTGAGGGCTTTATCTTCGAATGCTTTGAGTTCAGGTGTAATAAATCGTTCGGCATTCTTTAGGGTTTGCCGTCTGATGTACTCTGTGGGTGCCTGATCTGATTGTGCGCGGCTAATCTCAATAAAGTATCCGTGAACACGGTTATAGCCCACTTTCAGGGTAGGAATGCCGGTACGCTCTTTCTCCCGGTTCTCAAGATCTACCAGAAACTGGCCTGCATTTTGGCTAAGAGAGCGTAGCTCATCAAGCTCAGGGTCAAAGCCCTCTTTAATAACGCCTCCGTCTCTGATAACAACGGGTGGATTA
Source organism: Oleiphilaceae bacterium (assembly GCA_041636295.1). GTDB lineage: Bacteria > Pseudomonadota > Gammaproteobacteria > Pseudomonadales > Oleiphilaceae > Alkalimarinus. Next base: position 1,189 of record JBFKTM010000670.1, on the reverse strand, counting down.
TCAATAATGGCGCGTTCCAACAGGTCTGCCAGCTCGGGAAATTCACGAATCTCCTTGGCTAACTGGTTGATCTGGCTGGACTCTATGGCTGCCAGGGTATATTGAAGGTCTGGCAGGCTGATAAAGGTGTCGCGTAGTCTGGCGAGATCTCTCGGTCGTGCCGACCTGAGTGCTACACGAGAGAGAATACGTTCAATATCCCCGATTTTTTTTAATTGATCCTGAACGTTTTCATAGTTGTACTGATTAAGTAGTGCTTTAACTGCATTTTGTCGGTCATTAATCTGTTGCTGATCACGTAGAGGTCGGTTGAGCCAGCGTCTCAATAAGCGACTACCCATTGCCGTAGAGGTTTTATCCATGACCCAGGCCAGGGTATAGAGGTGTTCACCCATCAAATTGGTGTCAATTTCCAGGTTGCGACGGCTGGCCGCATCCAGAATAATGCTCTCTTCCCGACGTTCACGGTTTAATTGCCGGATATGGGGGAGGTTGTTGCGTTGGGTTTCTCTGGCATATTGCAGCAGGCAGCCCGCAGCTTGAATCGCCAGTGTTAAATCATCACAACCGAAACCTGTTAGGTCCTTGGTTTGCAGTTGTTTGGTTAACAGCCGCTGGGCCGTTTCCATTTCGAAATTCCAGGGTGGTTGGCGTCTAACCCCCTTAACATTGGCGATGACCTCCTCATAAGGAAACTCATCACTGATCAATAGCTCTGCCGGTTTCAGTCTTTGCAGCTCGCCTTGTAAGGCTTCCAGGCTGGCAACTTCAAGTACGTTAAAGCGGCCACAGCTAATATCCAAGGTAGCGATACCAAAGGACTCATTAACAAAGTGAACGGCCGTTAACAGATTGTCCTGTTTCTCCTCTAGAAAAGCCTCATCGGTTAACGTACCCGGCGTGACCACTCTCACTACTTTTCGGTCGACGGGCCCTTTGCTGGTAGCCGGATCGCCGACTTGCTCACAGATCGCGACAGAGATCCCCGATTTAACGATGCGGGCGATATATCCTTCTGCGGCGTGATAGGGAATACCGGCCATCGGAATGGGCTGCCCGGCCGATTGTCCACGTGCGGTTAGCGTAATATCCAAAAGTTCTGATGCCCGCTTGGCATCATCATAAAACAGTTCGTAAAAATCCCCCATACGGTAGAACACCATCTCATTTGGGTGCTCCACTTTTATTT
>JBFKTM010000669.1:0-2399 GCA_041636295.1 Oleiphilaceae bacterium | reverse complement strand
TAACGATTTAGCTACGTTCCAACGCCACACTCCGCCCCCACTTTAAACCGATTCACCGTCTTCATTTTCAAAACATTACATTTGTCTTACAGATACTATCTAAAAACACTGTCTATAATGTATGCAACTACGCATCAGAGACGATGTTTTAAAACAACAAAACCATCCCTGAGATGGTTACAATAATAAATGAAAAGCCATGAGTTCTTCACAGTTTGCCTTCAAAGGGGTTGAAGTCACTGAGTTGCTGTCACGTCACGGCGAAACTTGTGCCTGGCGAGCCTACGACCTCAATCGCGATCGCCCGATAATAATAAAATCGGTTCATAGCGACACACCGCCCGTATTTTTGATGGAGCGGCTCCGTCACGAGTACGAAATAGGTCGTCATTTCAGGCACCCCCATATCATCCATTATCTGGGGCTGTTGCAACATCATCATCGCTTGGCGATTGTCACCGAAGACTTCAACGGCAAACCGTTGGCCGAGTGTATTCCAGAACAGGGCTTTCCAATCGGTACCTTTCTGGATATCGCGCTACAACTGGTGAAAGCACTCAATGAGATTCATCGTCAACAGGTTATTCATAAAGACCTGAATCCCTACAACATTGTTTACAATGCCTCAAAGCGCCTGGCCAAGATAATTGATTTCGGCATGGCTTCGAAACAGTCCCAGGAAGCGCCGGTCTATATGAAGACCGTGCTGCTAGGGGGCAATCTGCCCTATGTCGCCCCAGAACAGACCGGACGCCTTAATCGCGTCATTGATCATCGCACCGACTTTTATGGTCTCGGCATCACTCTCTACGAAATGCTGTGCGGGCAACGCCCTTTCAATTCGGCGGACCCACTTGAGTTGGTACATGCCCACCTCACCCAAACGCCCCCAAGAATTTCCGAATGGCGTAAGGATATTCCACCGCTATTTGACGATATTCTGGCCCGGTTACTGGCCAAACAGTCGGAAGACCGCTACCAAAGTGCTAAAGGCATTCAGCACGACCTGGAAGAGTGCCTTAAACAGTGGCAGCAAAACCAACAGTTCGAGTCGTTTGAAATTGCTACTTACGACCGCAACGAACAGTTTGCTATCCCCCAGAAACTGTATGGCCGAGAGAGTGAAATAACACGTCTTACGGAGGCGTTTGAAACCGCCAACAACGGGCTCACTGAACTGGTTCTGGTAAATGGTTTCTCTGGCATGGGGAAAACCACACTGGTCAATGAGATCCGTAAACCACTAGCCAACCGGCGCGGTTATTTTATTTCAGGTAAATTTGAGCCGCTGAAACGAAATGTTCCTCTGGTTGCCATTACGCAATGTTTGGATGAACTGATTCATCAGATCATGACAGAGCCGGAATCACGGTTGGTTGAGTTCAAGCAACAGCTGATAACCGCACTGGGCGACAAGGCGGGCATGTTAATTGAGTTGATCCCTACTCTGGAAGCCGTTATAGGCCCACAACCAACGCCACCAGAAATGGGCAGCAATGAACGCAAGCAGGTATTTTTAAGACTACTACAGCGTTTTATCAGAGTTTTTGCCGTCAAAGAGCATCCACTGGTGATGTTCATTGACGACCTACAGTGGTCTGACCATATCAGCCTCGATTTTATCGAGACACTACTGGTTGAACTCCATGACTGCCATCTACTGGTGATCGGCTCTTATCGCGACAGCGAAATATATGGTGGCCATCCACTCATTAACACCCTGAAGAATATCCGCCGTGACACCCCCCATGTCCAGCAGATACATCTGGAACCGCTAAACAGTAGTGAAGTCACCCGACTGATTTGCGATACCCTTCAGATCGAGAACCAGAAGGCCGCCAAGTTATCACGCTACGTCTTTGCTCGTACCCAGGGTAATCCGTTTTACATTACCCAGCTTTTAAAAACTCTGCACCAAGACGGACAGCTCTACTTTGACGCGATGGAGCGTGAGTGGAGTTACGACCTCTCTGGCTGTGTCAACAAAGTCACCGATCATCAGCTGGTCGACATGGTTGTTAGCCGCATCAATCGTCTACCGGCAGAGACCAAAAACCTGCTGCAGTTTGCCGCCTGTATCGGCACTCGTTTCGATACCCAGTCCCTTTCCAAGGTGATCGATACCACGGAAACCATCGTCAAACAGCAGCTTGCACCTGCGATTGAGTCCGGCCTGGTCATCGCACGGAACCTCTGGTCTGACTACGATCGTGCTCCGAACTGCCCTATTTCAAGTTATGAATTTCTGCATGACCGGGTGCAGCAAACCGCCTATGACCTGGTGTCATTGAAGCGACACCAACAGCATCACCTGAAAATAGGCTACGCCCTGCTGCATCAGCTCAATGAAGAACAGCAGCACGAACAGCTTTTTGAAATCGCCAATCAGTTTAATGCCG
>JBFKTM010000668.1:0-2406 GCA_041636295.1 Oleiphilaceae bacterium | reverse complement strand
GTGCTGATCGAGTATTCCACACCTCATGTTATGGCGACCTCCTACGAACCCGGGCTTTCAGTCTCCAGTGATGACGTATTATCTCTGCCACAGGAGCGTCGTAACCACTTGGCTAAGGCCGCATTAGAACTCTTTTTAAAAGAGCTGTTTATCTGGAAAGAGATTCAGACAGACCCCAATTTCGGCAATTACCGGGTTCGTCTTGCGAGCGATGAGGATACTGAAGACCGTATCGTACTGCTTGATTTCGGCGCAGTGCAGAAATACCCCGATCAGTTTATCGATCCGGTTTGCGATATGATCTATGCCTCGTATACCCGTGATCTGGAACGGGTTATCGCGGGGGGCGTGAAATTGAACTTCATGCAAGACAGCTGGCCGGAAAACGTGCTTAACGAGTTCGGTGGGGTCTGTATGGCCGTACTTGAGCCCCTGGCCAAAGAGGGGGTTGAGGTGCCTGACTATGCCCTGAACGAGCAGGGTGAGTATCGTTGGAAACAGAGTGATTTACCAACGCGAATTGCCAAGCGGGCGGCGCTATCGGCTATCAACCGTTATTTTAAAATTCCCCCTAAAGAGTTTGTATTCCTAAATCGGAAGCTGGTGGGCGTCTATACTTTTATTTCCGTTCTGGAAGCCGAATTTAATGGGCGGGCTATTTTAGCGCCTTATTTACGTCGGTTTGAGCGACTATAATGAGTGGGCTATAGCGGATAGGTTTTGGACACCCCCAGAGCCTTGCAGGAACAGAATTAAAAATACCAATAACAAGAGTCAATAATGTTAAGAGTGGTCCTAACCGGTGCGACCGGTTATGTCGGTCAAGCAATACTCGACCAGTTGGCGCTGTTACCAGCGGAGAGTGTCTCTGTGCGCGCTTTGGTAAAAAAAGATCAGCCTATACCTCCCCGTGATTTTGTCGAGGTGATTGAAGGCAACTTGCCGGATGTGCCTGACAGCCTATTCTTTGATGAACCGCACGTGCTCATTCACTTTGGTATCAAACAGGTCGATATACTCAAAACAGGGTTCTATGAAACGAATGTTTTAGGCACCCATAACTTGCTGTCCAAGTGTAACTCAAATACCTTGGGGATTATTTACGGTAGCACGCTCTCTGTACAGGGGCGAACGTCGAGCAAGCCGATTGTCGAGACCGAGCTGGTACAACCCGAGACCGAGCTTGAGCGCTCTAGAGCTCAGGCTGAGCAACTGATTATTGAGAGTATGTCCCGTGATAACAAGTGGGCTCTCTGTTTGAGACCTCGTTTTATCCTCGGCCCTGCTGATTCCTATTTGATGAAAGGGCTGTTGGCGTTAGCACGGTGGGGCGTAAGAGTTGGAGATGGCTCACAGCAGTATTCGCTGATTACGGTAGAGGATTATGCCCGAATAGTGGTTCAATTGAGCAATAAAATACACCCTACGGATACCTCTCAAGCCAAGTCTACCCCACTACGAAGTGCGCTTAATATTGCTTATAGTGCCCCCGTCTCGTTTAATCAGCTGTTTTCTGCAATTCGGTCAGAACAGCGCATCCGTAACAAAATAAAGATGTTACCGATACCTGTCTGGCTGCCTGGCCTGCTAAAGTGGATCCCGCACTCCATGGCGGAAACTGTAGCAATCCAGCTGCAGTCTGTTGGCCTCAATCATTGTTGTGATGTCACCGCGTTGGAACGGTTGCTGGGCAATGAAATCACCGGAGCGAATGGCATTGTGAAATTAAAAGAGCTATTAAAGCAGCAGCGATAATGAGCCCAATAGCTCTGCTCATCACGCGATACTTCAGTTTAAGGCAATAAATTCTCGCAAAATTGATCTGATGTCTGGAAGCCGGTTACAACATGGGCCAAACTACGATTAGGCCTATCGTAAAACGAGCTATTACGGGATCATCAACATGGGACGATGGATTGATCGAAGCGAGTTTAGTCAGGAAGAATATACTCGATTTAATGAGCGCTTGGCGGATAACCTCTCAGCCTTTCGATTGTTACTGGATAAAAAGGCGTTTGGTGTTGGGCCGGCTTCCTACGGTGCGGAGCTTGAACTCTACATTATTGACAGTTTAGGTCAGCCGTTACCACTCAATCAAACCTTGCTGAATGACCTGCAAGACCCCCGCTTAACGTTGGAGCTTAACCGTTTCAATCTGGAATATAACCTGGACCCCGTCCTGGACAGTGACCGACCATTTACCCGGCTGAACGAGCAGATGACGGGAGCGATTGAATCGTTGTCGGCTGCAGCCAGAGCTTATGATGCCAGAATTGTCCCAATCGGCATTTTACCTACCCTTGATAGGTGCCATGTCGGGATGGATGCCATTACCGATATCCCTCGCTACCATGTGCTCGCTCAGGCGCTCAGGGAAAAACGGGGTAGCGACTTTCATATCAATAT
>JBFKTM010000667.1:0-2411 GCA_041636295.1 Oleiphilaceae bacterium | reverse complement strand
GGCCGCCTGCTGTTCGGCGATGAAGGGAATATCGGAGGGTAGCAGTCGAGGGGGGCCCATATCGACAACAACACGTCCTTCCGGGGTTACCTCCAGCTCAATAATGCCCTTGCTGGTCTCAACACGAATACGCTTTTTCGAGGTTAGTTTATTATCAATCACGTAGCGGGCAAAACAGCGAGCGCCGTTCCCGCACTGCTCCACCTCACTGCCATCAGCATTGAATATACGGTAACGAAAATCAACATCGGGCCTTCCGGGAGGCTCTACCAGCAACAACTGATCAAACCCAATACCAAAATGTCGGTCAGAAAGCTTGCGTACTTGCTCTGGTCGCAGATGTGCATGTTGACTGATCATGTCGACAACCATGAAGTCATTGCCCAGACCATGCATTTTAGTAAACTTTATTAACATCACTTAAACCCTTAACTCGGCTCCGTTTTTTAACGGAGGGCCGGAACGGGATATCCCCGCCCTCAGGCGGGATCTATCCGACGTCATCCTTCAGCCAATCAACTTCGCTCAGACTTAGATTAACGTCTCTAGCGCTATCTGATCTTCTATCGTTTCACGACGACGAATCAGGTGTGTATTTTCACCATCCACCATAACTTCGGCAGGACGGTTTCGGGTGTTGTAGTTCGAACTCATGGCAAATCCATAGGCTCCGGCCGAACGAACCGCGAGCAGGTCTCCCGGCTCCAGGGTCAGCACTCGGTCTTTGCCAAGAAAGTCACCCGTTTCGCAGACCGGCCCTACCAAATCATAGGGTTTTTGTTCTCCGGTTTGTCTGGGCGTCACCGCAACGATCTCTTGCCAGGCTGAGTATAAAGCAGGACGCAGCAGGTCATTCATGGCACCATCAATCACCGCAAAATTACGATGTTCAGTGCATTTAAGGAACTCGACCCGGGTCAACATAATCCCCGCATTAGCCGCAATAGATCGGCCAGGTTCCATTATCAGGGTCAATTCACGCCCTTTAAGTTTTTCAATAACCGCCGTGGCATATTCACTTGGCTCTGGCGGAGTCTCCTGGTTATAACGAACCCCCAGGCCGCCCCCCAAGTCGAGGTGCTGCAACTCAATTCCCTGTGTTTTCAGTTGATCAACCAGCAGCAACACCCGATCCAGTGCATCCAAAAAGGGCGCGACCTCGGTTAACTGTGAACCGATATGACAGTCCACCCCTTTAACGGCCAGATGGGGCAATTGAGCGGCCAAGGCATAGACTTCTGGGGCACTTTGAATGTCTATACCAAATTTATTCTCTTTTAATCCGGTTGAAATATAGGGGTGTGTCCCCGCATCAACATCCGGATTAACACGAAGCGAGATCGGTGCAACCAGCCCCATTTCGCCCGCCACATCATTCAGACGATACAACTCGGCTTCGGACTCGACATTAAAACAGTGAACCCCTACTTCTAAAGCTCGACGCATTTCGTGTGCTTGTTTACCGACCCCGGAGAATACCACACGGGATGGCTCACCACCGGCGGCCAACACACGTTCCAGCTCACCCACGGAAACAATATCAAAGCCGGCACCTAATTTGGCCAAGACATTCAACACCGCGATATTGGAGTTGGCCTTCACCGCATAACAAACCAGGTGGGGGTGATCCCCCAGTGCCTGATCATAAGCCTTGTAGTGCCGTTCGAAGGTCGCTCTAGAATAGACATAACAAGGGGTACCATACTCAGCAGCGATACGTTCTACTGCGACATCTTCGGCAAACAACTGCCCTTCTTTGTAGTTAAAATAATCCATGTTTTTCTCGAAAATATACGTCGCCGGATTTTTCTTACCCGGCACTCTTATGGGTTACGATTAAGGTATTGGCGGCGTTTGACCAGCCCATGTAATGGCCAACGCTACAGTATCAATCAGCTTGAGCTGGGCTGGCCTCCTGCTCTGAGGCTGAAGCATCTGACTTGATTTCAGGCCGGGTCTCAACGTCAGGTTTGGCCACGACATCAGGTTTCGTCTCAACTTGACGCTCAGACGGAGTCGGCAGATACAGTGGACCCTTTTGTCCGCAGCCCACCAACAGCCCCCCCACACATACCAGAGTCAAAACACTCAGTCGTTTTAACATGCCTATCACCATTAAAATAATTTCGGCCAGTATACCCGTTAGCAAGCTGAAACTCTATTGCAGCACCCCACTTCCGACAACCAGCAGCGTTAGCCTCACCCTGTCGTGACAATTTGCTGCAGCGCCTGATTCAGCTCGGCTTCCAGTGCTTGTTTGTAGTGCAGATATTGGACGGTTTGCAGATCACTCTGGTAGTCATGCTGATCTAGATCATGGGGCAGACCTAGATCGGTTATATAGCAGGGGTAATCGCCCCCGGACTTACGTTGAGCGTGAATGTAATGGGCTACAGCAGGAATGAGTCGGT
>JBFKTM010000666.1:0-2413 GCA_041636295.1 Oleiphilaceae bacterium | reverse complement strand
GCACAGGTTACGAGCGAAGACCATTGTTTCGTGCGGTACGTCTACTGACAGGTGCTTAATAATTCCCGCCATAACCGCGAGAAAGAATTCGCCCAAGAGTAAAAATGCGGCACCCTTTAATAGACTATTGGGCATGTTGTAGATGATTACGCATGGTGATCTAACAGAATTGTCGGAGGACTCGCAGTATAACGAAAAGGGGTGGATCTGCACATTATTTCAAACACTGTGCTACGCTTTATTGTTGAGTACTATTCGAGACTGTGCCGACTAGAAGGCTTGTGTTGTGCTATGAAAAGATTTTCCGTATATCAATACGCGCTCCTCATTTTCGCCAGTATATTGGTTTGTACCTTTCTTATATCTTTTATTTGGGAGTTCGCTCTAGAAGAATTCCTTATCTCTGGTCACCGGGAAGAAAGTAATGATGATCGGTGGGAATATGTGGTGACCTCCACCGCTTTTTCTTTAATTTCACTTATCCCTGCTTTTATATTTTCTAGGTCTTTACTTAGCCGGTTGCTGAGATCCAAGGAGAGGGGGCAGATGGCCGATTATGCGCTTTTAAATACGAATGGTGCCGTGTTAATGGTAAACCCTTCTCTGGAGATTACTTTTGCGAATACCGCTTTCACTACCTTAATTGGTGTATCTGAAGAGCAGTTGAAAGGGCATCGAATCACAGTGTTTGGCGATAACTCGGAGCAGAATTTCTTTTCGTACAATGTTTGGGATAACTTGGATAAGGGCAAATCCTGGCAGGGAGAATTTCAACGAAACGATGAGACAGAACTACATTATCATGTAAAAGCCAACATTAATCCTATTAGAAAGGACGATGGGGTCACATTGGGCTATGTCGCACTGATATCAGATGTTACCGACATGAAAAATGAAGAGAAAAAGTTACACCTACTGGCCCATTATGACTTTCTAACTAAACTGCCTAATAGATTATTACTAGAGGCGCGCTTTGAGCACTCGGTTGAATTCGCTCAACGTAATGGTTGCAAATTAGGACTGTTATTTTTGGATGTCGATGATTTCAAGGGGATCAACGATAATTACGGTCATTATTTTGCCGATAAGCTACTTCGAGAGTTGGCCATGAGGCTCAATGCTGCCGTCCGGAATCAGGATACAGTCTCTCGCGTAGGGGGAGATGAGTTCATTGTCGTTGTACATGAGGTCACAAACCGGGCCTCATTGGATGCGGTTATCGAAAAGCTCAGTTTGCTGATTGAATTGCCCTACAATATTGAGGGGAAGAGTCTTAGTATGGGGGTGAGCATCGGTGTCAGCATGTATCCTGACCAAGGTGTGACGTTAGATGAACTTGCTAAGAGCGCCGATACAGAGATGTATAAGGCAAAACACAATAAGTTTAAACGCGTTTCAGCTCACTTCTAAAAATTAATGCTTTAATTCGCCAGGCTCACTATCGATATTGCGGTGTCTCGCAAGATAGGAGGGGGTTCTTGATCTGGGGGTGTTATGAACAAAGTGGTAGCGGGCTACGTGATAACTCGGGTCGAAACCAAAAAAATTGAGTTTCATTTTGGCAAGCTCTTCAGCTCTGTATTGGGCTAGTGGTTTAGTTTTTTCATCGGTCGCTCTTCGAATACGTTTCTTTGAAATAACGGTATTAAATAGTGTCTGTTCTGAAAGCGCTAGTAACCGGTTTTCTAATAGTTTGATAAACTCCTGTCGAGAATAACCAAACGCATCGTCTATTAATCCTATTTCTGATGCTTCAAGCGCGCCCATTGGCAGGCAGCCATTAATGATTTTTTTCGAGAGCTCATCGCCTACTCGTAAAGGAAGTCGGTAGCTCCAGTATTCTGAACCATAAAGATTGCCCATCCCTTTATAGTGTGGGTTCAAAATAGAGCCTCTATGGGCGAATACATAATCTGCAGCGAGTGATAGGAAAAACCCGCCAGCTCCCGCATTACCTCGAATTGCCGAAACCGTTATTTTATCCGTGGTGTTAATTATCTTCTCACACAAGTCATTCATGGCATTGATATTTTGCCAAGACGCTTCTGCAGGGCTCTCTGCCGCTTCAATGGTGTTGAGATCAATACCGTTTGACCAAAAATCATCACCACCCATAAGCACAATCACTCGCGAATTGCATGTCAGCAGTTGTTCATAGGCCTCTTTGAGTCGCTTGCACTGATCGGTGCTCATGGTGCCATTGTAAAAGTCAAAATAGAGATAACTGAACGGCCCCTTCTGTTTAATGTATATCTCCTGCCAATCGCTCTGTGATTTAAGGGCGGTTTCAGGCGATTTGTATAAGCACTCAGTATTGGAATCTTTAAGGTCGATATGCGGTATGGTCGCTTCATAGGGGGCGGATAACACCTTGATAATGTCGATAGCGGGTAGTTTAAAAGCTGGCTGATGT
>JBFKTM010000665.1:0-2416 GCA_041636295.1 Oleiphilaceae bacterium | reverse complement strand
TTTGATCCAGTCTACTATTACGGCATTACACCCGGTGAAGTGAACCGATATAATCAACTACAAGCCCCCTATTACTACAACGGGATACAGGCGCTGCTTCAAGGCGACGAACTGCGAAAGACATTTTTAAGTCAATACCCCTTTGATGTTGCAGCGACCAGCGACAACACTCCCTATTTCTATCATTTTTTCAAAATTGATAATATTGCTGAGCTGGCGACGTTGTGGCGAGCAGGAGGTGAAGCGATGATTCCCCAAGGTTATCTGGTATTGTGGTTTACCTTGAGTCAGGCACTGCTTCTTAGCGTCGTACTTATTATGCTGCCACTGCACTGGTTAAAGAGAAAGTCGGCAACAGATAGCCATCAACAAAACACAGGGCTGTTCTTTGTCACTTTGGGCTTGGCTTTTCTGATGGTGGAATGGGTCATGGTTGAACGATTTATACTATTCCTCAGCCATCCCTCTACGACTGGAGCATCGGTCATCGGTACGTTTCTAGTCTTTGCCGGTTTCGGTAGTGCCTACTCGCAACATCGAGTAATTCACAATCAGGCAAGCATCGCTCTGGTTGCCTGTACCATATTTGGTCTATGTGTAGTATATCATTTCTTGTTACCCCGGTTATTTGACACATTCGCCACGGTATCACTCCCCGTAAAAATAGCGATCAGTTTTATAACGCTCGCGCCTTTAGCATTTTTAATGGGAATGCCCTTCCCTCTGAGCCTCGCAATGCTTGCAAAAAATCGAGGAGAGGTATACCTACCTTGGGCCTGGGGGGTCAATGGCTGTGCATCAGTCGTAAGTGTTAGTTTGGCGACACTTATTGCGGTAAATTATGGCTTTTCGGTAACGCTATTGCTGGCAGCATTGTTGTATCTGTTAGCCGCAGTACTCTCAAGATCATTTAAAATGAGTAGTGCGGAAAGGTAACGTCTTAACGTTGATGGGCGATCATTATGGCACCACTTCGATTAGTCACCCCTAATTTGGAATAGATATTTTTTAAATGCCATTTGGTGGTTGAGACGGCTATCTCGGTTTGCTGACTAATATCAGTATTTGAAAGCCCTACGGCTAACAACTCAAATATCTCCAGTTCTTTTTCAGTCAATAAGGACTCAGGCCTGATCTGCACAGCGCTACCAACTGAAGAAAGTGACAAAACATCATCAAACAAGTCGGTAAAGTACTGGGGCAATGTAATTCGATGCTGACTTATCGCATGTTGAAACACCCGCTCCAGACCTAACGATTCATCAAACACTGACCTGGAGAAACAAATTAATCCGTATACATTCAGAAGTGTTTTAAGCTGTGTTGTCGCAAGATCTCGTTTGCCCCGCCGAAAATTGATGACGACTTGGTTACAGCGAGCAATCAAGGCTCGGGTTTTTACGCCATGACGATCTAATGTCGCAATGAGTTGAGTCAGGATATTACTGGCTCGGTCAAATCGCCCTTTAGTCGCCAGCCAGTACACCGCTGCCAGACCATACCGCTCCTTACTTTCTTGATAGTGGTTTCCTTCCCTCCACACATCCTGCTCGATCATTCCAGACAAGCCGCATTTTCGAACCAGACTGTCAGCCACATTAAAGGACTCATCAACAATGGCCTGCCTCATGGTTTCCTGTACAACCTGGCTTTGAAAACGATCATAATTCCCAAGAGACAAAATGCGATCAAGTTGTTCTAAAAGCTTAGTAGACTTCTGTCGTGTCCCCTCAATATGTATCAACTTGGCAAAATGCAAATAGACTGTTGTAACCACCTCCGTAGCACAAGAATAATTAACCACCGGTAACAGTTTTTCGCAAAGGTGCCTGGCCGATTCCAGTTCATTCTTTTCATAGTGCACAACCATCATTCCTGTTGCCAAATTAACCCATACCGGTGATCTAGGGCCATCTTCAACATGGCGATATCTCTCAGTCATATACTGAATAGCATCAACGCCTCTCCCAAGATATCGATCACACAAAACCACAATCAAGTCGGCATAGCTTTCTAAAAATGTGTGACCCATTTTTTCCAGCCTGGTTTTTGCCTCACTGGCCGCTTTAAAGGCGCTACCCAATTCTCCTTGATACAATAATGAATAGGCCACGATAACCATTGAGCAAGCTCGAATGTCAGGGTTGCATTGAGGGTGCGAAAATTTCAGCACATTGATGTCAGTCAGTGCGTCTGCATCCCGCTGAAAGAGGTACAAGATATGCTCAAGGAAACGTGCGCTGGATGGCGGTGATTTAAGCTCTTTTCTCCCACTGGAAGGCGTTAAATTCTCCGTCTCTTTTAACAATTCCAGGTAATAATGCGCTTGATTAAAGCGACGAGAAAATATGAGTGCGTAAATCAGCGGTATTGTTAAAAACGGTTTGGTTGTCAACAACGCATCGGGTAGATCATC
>JBFKTM010000664.1:0-2419 GCA_041636295.1 Oleiphilaceae bacterium | reverse complement strand
GTTCAGATCCATGCGGGTATCTTCAATACTGGCGCCACTCATCACCAGCAGCGGATTGCCATCGGCCCCCAATACTGTGCCCGTTGGCGAGGCGCCACTCATGGTCTCATAGTCAAAGGTGGCATCTACCGCATAGTTATCCCCTACAGGCGTCAATAAACGGAACTGGTGTATATCAATGTCGTATCGCTGCTTGCTGCCCGTCGACAGTTTTTTATCAGGTACATCCTCTTCCTGATACTGCGAATAACGATAACCGACTTCGGTACTGGTCGGTGGCGCATCGGCCCTCACCTCGTCTGACACGGCGGTCATAGCCATTCCCGGAATTGCCAGGGCAGCAGTCGTCAATGCACTCAGCGTACGGGAGCCTGCCGGTGAGCCACTTAGTTTGTCTTGTACTTTTTCAGAACTCATTGTTGATATCCTTCGTGCATCCTAGTTACAGCCACAACCACCACCGCCGGAACTGGCTCCGCCAGACGAGCCCTCCTTGCTGAAATAGATATGATTTCGCAACGCCGACTTCATCGGGTCCGGGTCCCATGCCATTTCGGTTCTCGCCAGGTTGCCCCGTTCCCAGGGCTGCACTTCGGCACAGCCGATCAGGGTAGAAAGTAACAGAGGAACCAGTGTCAATTTAGATATCACGATTTATCTCCTTGCTTTATCAAGGTTTTTACCGCTTCCCGCAATTTTTCAATATCGCTGCTACGGAAACCCTGGTGTACCCCTTTAACATTACCGTTTTGGTCAATCAGGTAGGATGTAGGCATCCCCGTCAACTGATACTTCTGGGGCGTATTGCCGGTAGTGTCTGTCAGCACCGGATAATTAACCGGATACTTCTGCAAAAAGCGTTTGCCATCTTCCGGGTTCTGATCAAGATTGATTGCAATCACTTCAAAGTGGTCATCTCCCAACTCATTGCGCAATTCATTTAACATTGGCAATGACTGGCGGCAGGGGCCACACCATGACGCCCAAAAGTCGAGATAGACCACCTTCCCTCGGTACTCTTCCAGTGCTTTACTCTGCCCGGAGTAGATGTCTGGCAAGCTAAATGCCGGGGCGGGTGTGTCATCCGCCATTGCCCAGCCAGTGCCAACTAACAGACTCAATAACAACAGCAGCTGGGGTACTCGTTTAACGTTCAACATAATGTGCTCCTTACCATTAAGTAAACAGAGGAATATCATCAACCGCAACAGGGTAGAGGCGGTCAAGTTCGGTTCCGGCCAGTCCGGTCAGGCGTCTTAATGCCTTATGAATATGGGCCGGTGTTATATAGATGCCATTGTCATCAAATGCCAAAGTAGAAGGGTTGACCTTACGGGCACCGTACAGGTCATTGGTTCCGCCGATCACACGATTGCCGGTAATACCGGCCCCCATCACCATCACACTGGTGACATTCCAGTGATCTTTACCGCCGGTTCCCACGGGGTTACCCGAATCCCGCTGATAACCGTTGTAGAATGGCGTTCGCCCGAAGTCCGAACCGATCATAATGGTGGTTCGGTCTTGAATGCCCTGCCGTTCCAGCTCACTCCAGAGATGGTCCACCCCATCCAACAGGTTATTCAGACTATTGGTCTGGCTATTATCATGGTTGCCATGGGTATCAAAACCGCCAACACTAAGGTTTGCAGACACGGTTAATCCTGACGCAAATGCAGCCGCCGCCATCTCTGCCTGCCCTTTCAACCCACTGGACAGTGAGCTTGGCAACTTTTGTACGATCTGGTCCAGACTATCAGTCCCCGATCGGGCCGCCAATAGTTCATTGACCTTCTGACGACGTTTAAGTAATGCCTCAGCCCCCTGTTGCCGCTGTAGGCTGGCCATCTGTGCCTGATGAATCAGGTCATACACACCATCTTCAAAGTAGCGATCACTATTGCCAGGGTTCGGCTCGTTGGGAAATGCCAGCTTATTGAAGTTACCGCTACCAGAGACCCGTGAGGCACTCACCAATGAATCGGTAAAATCGTATCCACCGTTACTGATATAGGACATCGCCTTATTTGGTGCGGCTGAAGCGGCAATCAAGGCCGCCAGACTGGGGTTGCCCATATCACTCTTGCCACTCCAGACAAAGCGGCTGCCCACCGAGTGGCTGTTAGTGCCAGTATCGACCCCATTGATAATCTGCAACCGGCCATAGTGACGGGTAAAGAAATTATCCAGGATATCCGTCGCTGGCGCCGTAATAGTGTCAGCATAGGGGGCATAATTGATATTGCCAATAGTGCGGATCGCACTGGCTAAAAAGTTGTTCACCGGACCTCGGCCATCACTACGTAACCCATTGCCTTTCGGATCACAGAAACTAGTGGGGTCCCAGCCGCCGCCTGCGTTAACCATCACCCAAAAGCGATTGGGGTCAGCCGCCGCACTGAGTGGGGTACTAATGATT
>JBFKTM010000663.1:0-2420 GCA_041636295.1 Oleiphilaceae bacterium | reverse complement strand
TTCTGCAGGGCTCTCTGCCGCTTCAATGGTGTTGAGATCTATACCGTTTGACCAAAAATCATCACCACCCATGAGCACAATCACTCGTGTATTGCTTGTCAGTAGTTGTTCATAGGCCTCTTTGAGTCGCTTGCACTGATCGGTGCTCATGGCACCATTGTAAAAGTCAAAATAGAGATAACTGATTGGCCCCCTTTGCCTAATGTAGATCTCCTGCCAATCGCCCTCAGGTTTTGGGGAGGTTTCAGGCAATTTGTATAAGCTCTCAGTATCGGAATCTTTACAGTCGATATGCGGTATGGTCGCTTCAAAGGGTGCGGATAACACCTTCAGTATGTCGATAGCGGGAAGTTTAAAGGCTGGCTGATTTTTAACCGGGTAGGCTATTCGTAAATGCGATACCCAGACAGCAGCCTCTTTCGTTGCTATGCAGATCGCCTCATTGCGTTTTCCGATAATATGGCCTGGCTGACCTGAATAGTGTTTGGTAGGGTGGGCGTTATAGATATAGACAGGATTCGAGAGAATGGTTATCAGCAGACCTGGGGTGCCATCGGCTGAATTGGTTTTTCTGATAACATAATCGGTAGAGTCGTTAACCCAATCTATTTGTCGGTCAGTCTGTTTTATCGCTCGCTGCCAACGACCAAACACTTTATCGTCCCGATAGTTCAACGGGGTAGGGATATGGCAGTTCGACTCGATCCGGGCGATAGTTTGTTGTACTGCCTCAATGGCGGCTTCTGTTACTTCGTTGCGGTAGAGACTGCTCTTTTTGGCCTGCCTCATGGTAAAAGGAACGCTGGCCCATATCGCACCGGCATCCATCTCCGCGTTGGCTTCTATGCAGGTCACCCCCCAGTTTTTCTCTTCATTTAGTATTGCCCAATCAAGGCTTGATGGACCTCTGTCACCGATTATTCCAGGGTGAACCACTATGCAGCGTATACGGCACCAGACAGAATCCGGGATAGCCCGCTTTAAATAGGGGGCAATAATGAGTTCGGGTTTTGCCAGCTCGACTGCTTGCTCGGTGGTGTCATTATTGATGTCAAACTCAACGGTCACATCATGACCCCAGCGACGCAGCTCTATATGGAGCCGTTGGCTAAGGCTGTTAAATGCGTGTACCAGAAGTAAAATACGCATTAGCAAATCCGCGGTAGTTGCTCACCACTCAGCCAGTCAACTCGTCTAAGGCCGCCGAATTCGGTTTCCAATTGAACCCCGTGGCGTAAATCATCCGTTACCTCACCTATAACCGCCGCATTAGCACCTTTAGGATGGTTTGTCATGCAGCGCAGGAGTTGATCGGCACTGTCAGAAGGGCAAAACGCGATCAGTTTTCCTTCATTTGCGATATATAACGGGTCTAGACCTAACAGTTCGCAAGCCGCCTTTACCTGAGGTTGAATGGGAAGTTTCTTCTCCCATAATGTGATTCCGACTTTTGCCTGTTGAGTTATCTCGTTAACGACTGATGCAAGGCCGCCCCGGGTGGGGTCTCTCATACATCGGATGGTGGGCACCTCCGCTACCATGGCCGCAACTAAGTCGCTCAGCGACTGTGTATCTGAGAGGATTTCCGTTTCAAACGTGAGGTGCTCTCTGTGAGACATAATAGCCACGCCATGATCGCCCAGGGTGCCGCTGACCAGAATCTTATCACCCACGCATATATTGTGCGGTGATCGTTTGATACCGTCTCTCACGACACCAAAGCCGGTCGTAGTAATGAAAACGCCGTCTCCTTTACCTCGTTCTACCACCTTCGTATCGCCCGTCACTATCTGAATGTTGTCGTAGATTGCTGCTTCCGCCATAGACTCTACAATTCGTTTAAGGTCTGCGAGTGGGAAACCTTCCTCTAGTATAAAACTGGCCGCAAGGTAGAGGGGAGTAGCACCCGACATGGCAACATCGTTTATGGTGCCATGTACCGAGAGGTTTCCGATATTGCCACCGGGGAAAAAAAGGGGGGAGACTACATGACTATCGGTTGCCATCACATAGTGTGGCTTTACGCCGGTTAAATTATCTGTGTCGGCTAGCGGCAAAAACGCCTGATCGTTCATTTCATTGAGTAAGGGATTACTAAACCTTGCAACAAAAAGTGTTTCAATGAGGCGAGTCATTGCACGCCCACCTCCGCCGTGAGCCATTTCTACGATGCCGTTTTTGTAATCCAATCCGGTATCAGCTGCTTTCATTTAACCTGTCTCCGTTTCCCGATATTTGTTTCCTTAATTGCTTTACCCTGCCGTTGTTACTTAATTTGTGTGAGATGCCCGTTACTATAAATCGTATCTATAACCCGTAACTTATAACCCGTAACTTATAACCCGTAACTATAATAAGCGGCGCAGGCCCCCTCTGAAGAGACCATACATGCACCCACAGGGTTTTCCGGTGTGCATGCT
>JBFKTM010000662.1:0-2440 GCA_041636295.1 Oleiphilaceae bacterium | reverse complement strand
AGGGGGTAATTCATCAATTACCGATGTATCCAGGTCGGCATAGGCACTCATAGCCAAGGTGCGGGGAATAGGCGTTGCTGTCATGACTATTTGATGAGGCACATTGCCTGTCTTTGCCCCCTTTTCTTTCAGGGCCAAGCGCTGATGCACACCAAAGCGATGCTGCTCATCAACCACGATCAATGACAGACGGTCAAAAACAACATCATCCTGGAATAGCGCATGGGTGCCAACAACCACCGCTATGTCTCCACTGGCGAGCTGTGCTAGCAAAGCGTCCCTTTTTTTACCTTTCACTTTACCCGTTAACCAGCCTATTTTTATTCCCAGAGGGTCCAGCCACTGACTGAAACTTAAATAGTGCTGCTCCGCCAGTATTTCCGTGGGCGCCATCACTGCCGCCTGCTGACCATTCTCTAAAGCTCTTAATACTGACAATGCCGCAATGATGGTTTTACCTGAACCAACATCCCCTTGAACGAGCCTTAATGTCGGGCGAGGCTTCGCTAGATCGGTATAAATTTCGTCCAGCACCACTTGTTGGGCATGGGTCAGCGTAAATGGCAGAGACGTCAATACCGCTTCTACATATGCTAACTCACCATTAGCGGTCAGCGGCATAGCAGGATGACTTTGAATACTACTTCTGAGTTTCAATAAACTTAAATGGTGCGCGCACAACTCTTCGAATACGAAACGCTGCTGGCTAGGATGCCGAAATTCGATTAACGCCTGCACATCAGCATTAGGTGGAGGGTAATGGAGAAATCGGATAGCGCCATTTATCTCGGGGAATCCAAAGCGCTGCCTGATGGATTCCGGCAACCAATCTGTCACGGGGTATTTCTGTAAAAGCTTTACGGCCAGTTCGCAAAGCTGCCTTAATTTATTCTGTGTTACGCCTTCTGTCACAGAATACACCGGGGTGAGAACATCTTCGGGTAACTTCTCACCGGGTTTTATGGTTTTGTACTCTGGATGGTACATTTCCAAACCATTGCGGCCGAGCCTCACTTCGCCATAAACACGCAATTGTGGTTTTCTGTCAAAGGCTTTTACCTGAGCCGCATTGAAATAAAAGAAACGTAAGGTAATTTCGCCAGAGGCATCTTCAAGTATCACTTCAAGACTTCTTCGACGACCTTGCATGACACGATGGCTTTTTACCTCACCTTCCAGCTGAACCGTATGGCCACTGCTCACGCCCGAAACTGGCCAGATTTTGGTTCGGTCTTCATAACGAAAAGGTAAATGGAAAAGAAGATCGTAGGCGGTGGTGATACCGAGTTTTTCCAGTTTAGCGGCAAGGGATGCGCCAACTCCTTTAAACTCGACTACATTTATCTCGGAAAGTGAAATCATTGAAAACCAGCAATTTACTTATCGACTACCCTGCATTGCCCCGCAGCCAAGGCTACGGTGTCCATGGCTTGAGGTCTCGGGAACGTAACTCGCCAGGCCAGCGCCACCGACCGATAGGGCTGCGGGGATTCAAACGGCTTGACCACCAGCATGTCGTCAACATCCGCCCTACCTAAGGCAGCAGAGTATGGCAAGACGGTAATACCAAAACCACTCGCGACCATATGTCTGATGGTTTCCAGCGAACTGCCTTCAGTGACCAATTGAGGTTTGCCATCCCGCAAACTAGGCTGATTGACTGCTCGCTCAACCTGTGGACATACGCCCAACACCTGATCCCTAAAACAATGCCCCGGCCCTAACAATAGCAAGTTATCTTCAAGCAGATGCTCACCTTTTATCGCAGATAATTTAGATAACGGATGACCTTTTGGTAACAGCACCACAAAAGGCTCATCGTATAGAGGTAACGTTACAACTTCTGGCTCAGAGAAGGGCAACGCCACGATAATGGCATCGAGGGCGGATTGTTTTAACTTTTCTCTTAAAACAGACGTATAGTTTTCTTCAATATATAACGGCATTTTTGGGGCAACACGGTGCAATTCCGGCATTAAATGCGGAAACAAGTAGGGCCCGATGGAGTATATGGCCCCAATTCTAAGAGGTGCACTAAGCTGGTCTTTACCTTCCTGGGCGATATCCTTAATCACGCCCACCTGATCCAACACCCGATAGGCTTGGTCTATCACCCGTTGACCGGTATCTGTCACCGTCACCTGGCTTTTACTGCGCTCAAACAAAGAAACCGATAACTCATCCTCCAGTTTTTTAACCGCCACACTTAACGTTGGCTGGCTCACCCGGCAGCGTTCAGCCGCTTTGCCAAAATGTTTTTCTTCTGCAAGGGTGACAATGTATTTGAGTTCTGTCAGAGTCATAAAAAAACCTTTTTTATCAATCGTGAAGAAGAATACTTGGAGACAATCAATATGGCAATGGAAAACCCATCAGGCAACGGAAATCCACTATGACGTCAAAGCTTAAGCACATTCTCTGCGTGGGCGGTGGCTTACTT
>JBFKTM010000661.1:0-2443 GCA_041636295.1 Oleiphilaceae bacterium | reverse complement strand
CGGCCTGATTCCACTGACTACCAATGAAGCAAATGCCACGACAGTGGTAATTGCAGTATAAAAACACGGACGCGCCATAAACCTCACGGTTTCGAGTACCAATGCACTGCGGGAATTATTGTTTGACGCTTTTTCCATATCACCGTTTTCGGTGACACTTCTGCTAGCGTTACGCCTGTTAGATTCACTATTGGAGACGCTTAACTCTCGATACCGTACTGCAAGGTGAATGTTGATCGATAAGGTAATGATCATTAACAGCGCCACAAAATTCGAAGAGATAACGGTCAACTTCCAGTCAAGCAACCCGATAAACCCTAACATTCCCAAAGAAGTAACAATACAGGTAAGGAGTGGCAGCATTATCCAGGTCATACTGCGAAAAATGACCGCGAGTAACAGCACAATAAAGATTAATATACCCACACCAAATACAATCAGGTCATTTTCGATAAAGTCGATCATATCAGACGCGATCATTGGCACACCGCCGAGAAAGAACGTTCCCGAGTCACGGTATTTATCGAGCACCCTGCGAGCACTATCGATTAGCCTCTCTTGTTTTAAATTGGCCTGAATACTGTATTCACTAAATGCCTTCTCGGCACTTCGCAATGCCCGACCATCGTCCTCAGAAAAATCACCAAGGTTCTTTTTTTCTCTTAACCGATCGCGCTCTGACAAGAGCGAGAAATAGCGCTCATCACGCTTTAAGTTAATTTGTAAGGCGGTTGTATCAAAATTGTCACTGGTTAGCAGTTGAGAATAGAGCGGGCTATGCAGAAACTCTGCCTGGGCCAGCGACCTATCGGTATCAGGATTAGCAAGATAGTTAATACCCTCAGAGAGTTCACTCAATTTAACGGGAGGGCTGTAGAGCAATGGAACATCCAGAATTGATACAACACTGGACACATCGGGTAAGGCAAGAAAATCTGTTTTTAGCCGACTTAGCTCATCCAGCACAGTTTGAGTGAACAACCCCTGCCTTGGGCTAAAGGTAACAATGAGGAAATCTTCCGATCCATATTTTCGGTTGACCGATCGATACACCTGAAGCGCCTTATCTCCTTCGAGCACTAAAGAGTCCGCTGACGCATCCAAGTGTAGCTTAGAAAGCTGAGTAGACAGTGCAACAACACCCAACAGCAGCACAAGAACTATTATTACGGGGAATTGATAGAGACGGCTAAGAAACCGCTCTAAATATTTGTTCATTTATCCACACAACCTGTGCATTGTCTTTCGCTTATCGAAAATTGTTTAAGAGCCTTTTTCCGGATTTAATGATTTAATCATTTCATCTATACCCGCTGTGTCAACCTGGCGACTAATGGAGCTATTAAGGGTTTTACTGACAACGATACCGTCCACAGAAAAATCAAAGACCTTCCATACACTCTCAAATTGGCGAACAGCAAAATCAATGGTATGGTCATTTTCGCCATCGGTTTTGATCTTTATTCTAACAATACTGTAGGCTTTTTGATTTTTGGTATCGATAACGGCTATTTTCTGGCCATTATATGAACTGAGAGCTAAACGGTAGGTCCTTTTCAGAGAGGATATTACCGCGTCATACGCCTTCTGTTTTTTTCCTTTTTCCGTTATCTCTTTCCAATGTTCCTGAAAAATACGTCTACATAGGGCTTCCAACGCCACATGCGGCAGGATCTCCTGGTCGATCAGCTGATCAATATAGGCTATATCATTTAACCGTTTTTTATTTCGTGCTTCTGTTAACGTCACTTGCAGACGCTCAGACAACGTCAGAATAAAGCCTTCCGGCGATTCGCTATCGGCTTTACCTGGCGAGCTGACCACAACAAACAACAGCGCTATAAAAATAGTGCTGATTGAACGCCTAAACATTATTAACATCCTTTTATCGATAACAATAAGGTATCTCGCTGCACCTGACGATAGAAAACAGGTCATCGCTAACTATAAGGCTAACCCGCAATCTATAAAAGAGATACGATCTGGCCATTAGCATAGCACCATTAGTGCATTAATTAACGCTCAATACCTAACAACTCGCCGACTTCTTACCCAATAGTGCGGTATAGGCGTTAAGACCCAGCACTTTGCTGTACTTTTTATCAACAATATTAAGACCCTGACCTTTCATATGACGGCCGTAGTCATAAACTGGGTGCAGCGCGGCACCCGTGGTAAGCCAAAAAATACCAATAGCGAAATACCAGTAAACCCTTTTGGCCAACCGGGCAAGCGGGTTTCCCTCAGGAAGCGCAAAATCGCTAACGACGATGGCTGCCTCGCTCTTTCCTAATTTGATCAGGTGCTGTAAAACATCAGCCATAAAGTCTTCGTTAAAGACATTCAAGAAGAAATTGGCGGCCACCATATCGTACTCACCAAACTCTTCAAACTTCATGATATCACTATGGATAATTCGAATATTCAGTTTTTTCCCGGATTT
>JBFKTM010000660.1:0-2452 GCA_041636295.1 Oleiphilaceae bacterium | reverse complement strand
CCGTCAACGACATCGGCTATGGGGGTAGTGAGCATCCCTGAAGACGGACAATTGCGGGTAGGTACCGATGGTTTCTTGAGTGAACTGTTAGTCGATGCAGAGCGTGAGGTGTCGGAAAATGCGCCGATTATACTGGTTGAAGATGTTTTTTTGCCGGTTAATGTTGAAATACTAAGAGCACAGCTAAAGGAAGTGAAGACCCGTTACAATGCGTTTAGGATTAATGATCGTGTACAGGCTGAGATTGTAAAAGAGGAAATGGCAAAGGTTTCGGCGGATCTGGATTACGCCATTGAAGAGTTAGATGCAACCACCGTACGGAGCCCTAAGAAAGGTAATCTGGTAATGGTTTCACCTGAAGATCAGCCCGGACGATATGTAACGAAAGGGGAGCTGATTGGATATATATTGGATGATGATTCGGTAACGGCACGAGTACTGATTAACCAAAACGATATAGGTAAGGTGAGAAAAGGGATTATAGATGTCGAGGTGGTTATGCCTGGTCGAATGAATGACGTTCTCGCAGCGAAGGTATTGCGGGAATTTCCTGAAGCCACGAATCGATTACCCGCGCCTGCTTTAGCAAGCACTCATGGCGGACCGATAACCGTTGATCCCTCACAGCCCGACCAACTAATCGCCCTGGATAAGTATTTCCAAATTGATCTAGAAATCTTAAACGAGGACGCTTTTATGCCAATTGGCAGTAAAGTGTTTGTTCGCTTCTATCACCATAGGGAGCCATTGGCTAAGCAGTGGTACCGAACCTTTCGACAGCTGTTCTTGAAAAACTTCAATACGTAATTGGCTCCCCGTATTCGCGTAGCGAACCTATAGACAATCTGATTACGCCACCCCCGCGTAAGCATATATTCATGGAATCCGCCGCCCCATACTTCAGAAATATGTTGACTGGAGAAGGGAGAAGGGATTGACCGAATAGACTCCCCAAAAGTAATTACGCCTTCGCTCACTCTTGAATTAGAGAGTCTTAAACTATTGGTTATCAAACTCAGCTATTCTACGCAGTAATGGTGCGTATTTTTTAAGCTATTGATAAATAATGAATAAAAATGTTTTTTAAGCGGTATGTCGTGCAATTTAGTCAAGGCAGACACACGGTGTAACACAAAACATCGGCTTACTCACATACTGAATCTTTTATGATCAAATATTAACCAGTTACTAACGGTTGTTTTTCTATTTGCCGACTAGATTCATAACACCTGTTTAGAAAAACCGACAGGACCTGTCGTCAAGGGCAGTCGCAACGGGGTGTTGAAGAGGGGGAGAGGGAGATGGAAGCAGTTGCATCGTTAAAACCGGGTTTGATGCTTGGGCACTATCCTCAAAAGCAGGAGAATCAACTAGGCCATTGGGAGCGACGTATCGTCCGTAGCTTACGTCAGCTCAAGAATGGTGTACTGCAAAAAAAATATACCCCCCACTATATTGTTACCAAAGTTAATCGACACGCAGATCTGTTGGCAGGGCTATCTGAGCGCGCTTTGAGCGATCAGATAGGGCAGTTGCGGACTGATCTTACTCGAGATGGGCTACAAGCGCGATTAATTGAACGTTCATTTGCCTTGATCAGAGAAGTTTCCTACCGGGTATTGGGTAAGCGACATTTTGATGTTCAGCTGTTGGGTGGCTGGATTATGATCAATGGCATGGTTGCAGAGATGGAAACGGGCCAGGGCAAGACGTTAACTGCGACACTGGCTTCCTGCACCGCGGCTTTAGCGGGCATTCCAGTCCATGTGATTACTACCAATGACTACCTTGCTTCACGAGATGCAGAGCTACTTAAGCCTCTGTATGAGCGTCTAGGACTGAGCGTGGGCTTTTTAGTTGATGGCATGTCCACCGACGCTCGTCGGAAAACCTACGCCAGCGATATCGTCCATGCCAGTAATAAACAGCTGGCATTTGATTATCTGCGCGACCGACTTGAAATGGGAGGGGATAATCAAAAATCACGGCTGAAGTTTAAACAGATACATGATGAACAACAGGGTCGCTCAAAACTACTAATGCGAGGACTGTGCTATGCCATTGTTGATGAAGCAGACAGTGTTCTAATTGATGAGGCTCGAACGCCACTGATTTTATCGAGAGAGTGCCCCAATGTTGAGCAGGAACAGCTCTATCAACAAGCGATGGATATGGTAGCCAAACTCAATAAGCAACACGATTTTGTGTTGAATTTACACGAGCAAAGAGTCGAACTAACTGACGCTGGTGCCGCTCAAATTGCAGACCTATCAAGTAATCTTTCGGGGTTCTGGAAAGGACGTAAACGACGGGAGTTATTAATTAAGCAAGCACTCTCTGCTAACTACCTGTTTGAACGTGGTAAGCAGTATTTGGTTCACGAGGGGCGGGTGCAAATAGTTGATGAGAACACTGGGCGGTTGATGTCGGACCGATCTTGGGAACAAGGACT
>JBFKTM010000659.1:0-2456 GCA_041636295.1 Oleiphilaceae bacterium | reverse complement strand
TGTGTTAAAAGCCTGCAATTAAATATATAAAATACCTCAATCATTACAAGCGCATTGACAGAAATTGTTCTTGCATACTCGATAGAGGCTCCACCAGTACGGTAGTAGTAGAACAAGGCAAAAACAATCGCAGCTCCCATTCCACCAACCATTAGCATTCTTCCCAGAAGTGCAGCAGAAAATAGTCCTTGGCCGAATGGCCTGGGAGGTCGAAACATAACACCAGACTCAGCCTTTTCAAACGCGAGCGCCAGTGCCAAAGTGACGGCAGTTATCATATTGACCCATAAAATTTGGGCTGGTGTTATTGGCATCATTCTGCCAAACATAATAGCGGTAAAAATAACCAGCGCTTCGGCTAAATTTGTAGGTAATATAAAAATAATTGATTTGACGATATTATCGTAAACCGTTCGTCCTTCACTCACGGCTTTTGCAATGGTACTGAAATTATCATCGGTTAATACAAAATCAGCCGCTTCTTTGGCTGCATCAGTGCCTTTCTGCCCCATGGCAACACCGATATTTGCCTTTTTTAAAGCTGGAGCATCATTGACACCATCTCCCGTCATAGCAACAACGTGTCTGTTTAACTGTAATGCATTTACGAGTTGTAACTTATTAGCCGGACTCGTTCGCGCAAATACATCCGTTCTTTCAACCTCAGTCGCAAGTTGCTCGGCATTTAAACAATCTATTTCTTGTCCTGTCATGACGCGGTTAACATTAAGTCCCAGCTCACGACCAATAGCCGCAGCAGTAACCGGGTTGTCTCCGGTAATCATTTTGACTCTGATACCCGCCCCATGACACATTTTAATACTTGCTATCGCTTCAGGCCTCGGTGGATCACTAATTCCAACGAGTCCCACCATGATCAATTCGTCTTCTACATCCATGTGACTCAACACATCGGGTCTTTGGCCGTATTCTTTCATGGCTAGCGCCATAACGCGCATGCCTCTACCAGCGTAATCTTCTATTACGTTTTGCCAGGCTTCTTTATCCAGAGCCACTATCCCAGATTCGCTAAGTTGTAGCGTTGCATAATTCAAAAGTTTTTCCGGTGCGCCTTTGACCATTAATTTAATTTCTCCATCCACATTATGATGAAGTGTAGCCATATAGCGTTTTTCACTTTCAAAAGGGAGAATATCAATACGCGGCCAGTCGCGGCATAACTCGTGAGTCGTTAAACCGTGTTTCATTGCAAGTACGAGCAAAGCACCTTCAGTGGGATCGCCATGTAACTTCCAATCGGAACTCTCATGTTCTATATGGGCATCGTTGCATAATATTGATATTGCACAGGCTTGTGTAAAACAGCTGTCATGATCAATAAGTACATGCTCCGATGTACTATTCAATTCTATGGCGCCTTCTGGCTTGTAACCCTCACCGGACACACGATAGCCGCCAACTGATGTATAAACCTCACGTGCTGTCATAGCATTCGCGGTAAGCGTGCCGGTTTTGTCTGAGCAAATGACATCTACCGAGCCAAGTACTTCGACTGCGGGCAATCTTCGCACTAAAGCCCTATTTTTTGCCATTCGTTGAACACCAATAGCCAACGCAATGGTAACAATGGCAGGCAAACCTTCCGGGATAGAAGAAACGGCAATACCGATAGCAGCCTGGAACATGTCTCCAAGCTCATAGCTATGAATAAAAATACCTAGTATGACTGTGAGTAGAGAGACAACTATAATGCCGCTTGTAAGTTGATGGGCAAAGCGTTCTAGTTGCTGCTGCAATGGTGTCTGCACAAGCTCAACTTTCCCGACTAGATCGCTGATTTCTCCTATTTGTGTCTTTAGACCGGTATTGGTTACAACCCCACGAGCTAAACCGTAAGTAACCATGGTACTCATATAAGCCATATTTCTTCGCTCAGCCAGTGGCGTATCCTTAGACAGTACATCAACGTGTTTACCAACCGGCTGCGCTTCTCCCGTTAAAGCGGACTCATCGCATCTGAAGTCTTTGCAAAAAAACAATCTAATATCGGCCGGAACACGATCGCCAGCCTGCAGCATGACGATATCCCCTGGTACCAATTCGCTACTGTCTATTGATTCAAGCACGCCATTTCTAATTACCATACAATGGGACTTAGTCATTGACATAATGGCGCGCAAAGCATCCTCTGCTTTTCCTTCTTGAATAAAACCAACCACTGCATTGACCAACACCACCGCCAAGATGACCCCGGCGTCCACATAATGTTGTAAAATCGCACTAAGCAGCCCACTGCAGATAAGGACATAAATGAGAACATTGTGAAACTGAGCAAAGAACCGCTTCCAAGCAGTTTTAGGCGGAGCCAAAGGTAAACTATTTTCACCATGTATTGCTTTTCGCTCAACGACTTCATTGTTAAAAAGGCCGGCTTCACGAGTGTCGAAACAACTGAATACTACGTTTAAAGTTATGTTATGTGGGATGATTTTTTC
>JBFKTM010000658.1:0-2458 GCA_041636295.1 Oleiphilaceae bacterium | reverse complement strand
GCCGGTATACCGAAGCCGCCGCTGCCGCCAATTTGTATCTCACCGACCATCCAAATGATCGGTTTGTTGAACCGCTTGCCTTTGAAGCACTGTTAAAGATGACGGTGCCGCAATGGCAGTGGCTGATCAAAAACAAACAGTTTACCGATGCCAGACAACTGATAGATGACACCGTGTCGATTAATAGCGCCAGTAATAGTGCGACGCAAGCCTTGCGCTTATTGAACCTGGTAGGTGAGTTCGATCAGTTTATGCAGGAAAGTGGTAGCGAGACACTCACTCACCTCTATCGCAGCGAAGATAAAATAGACTCATTGGTTCGCGCTTGGGGTGATGATGAGCGTGGACATCGCCAGATTATGGATCGCATTTCGGGTACGGTTGCCGGTTTTGAAGTGAATCATGCCAGACTATATAGCCAGTTGCGAATGCTGCGCGCAGAGCAAGATCTCTACAACCCTGCGTTGGAGGCTTTTAAACAGCAAATAGATCATGACCTGACTGCGGGAGATGACCAGAATCTACAACTGACTATCAACCGCTTTACTGAAAAATACCCCTCAATTGGTGGGTTGAGTACCCTTCATGCCGACTTAACGAGTTACTTACTCATTAAAGCGGCTGTCGAGGAAGGGGACGCGATCGCATTAAAACAGTTAGCCGCCAATCTTCGTTTTCAGACGCCGCCCTTTCAACAGAAGGTGCAAATGCTCTTGGCTGATCTCCCTTCAGATGAGTTTGTCGCACAAATACGGCAGGCGGAGAGTTTATGGAGTGTTGGGGAACTAGATCGTGCCATTGC
Organism: Oleiphilaceae bacterium; assembly: GCA_041636295.1. Taxonomy (GTDB): domain Bacteria; phylum Pseudomonadota; class Gammaproteobacteria; order Pseudomonadales; family Oleiphilaceae; genus Alkalimarinus. Next base: position 1,656 of record JBFKTM010000658.1, on the reverse strand, counting down.
GACATTGGAGGCGTTGCAAGCTGGCTCTCAAAGCCCCTTGGTAAGTGCACTTATCACCCGATACCAAAACCTGAAAGAGCAGTGGGAAGCATTGGCTGTTTCGGCGGGAAACATCTACCCCCAAGATAAACTTATTGCCCTGTATCAACGGCTGGACAAAGAGAAAGACGGCTACCTGTGGTCAAGCTTGGCCAACGAGTTTGCTGAACTTGAAGCCAGCATGCTCTCCCAGTCAAATCAATTCTATGATGAGGCTAAAACCGCATGGACAACATACCTTAATAACGGAGGAATATGGGGGGCGCTTCGCTTGGAGTCCACCGTCTCATCGAGGTATCGGGAGCAGGCAAAACTGCTGTCAGAAGCAAATAGCCAGGTGTTACAAGGGGCCCGTATCTATGAGTTGCTGGGGGCTGATAAATCTCAGGCTTTGAGCACCTTTGAGGAGCAAGTCAAAGGGGAGGCACAACGGCAGCGGAAATGGATTCAAGATCTCCATCTGGTACTGGATGCGGTGACGCTGGACGAGAAGATAGGCCTGTTACCCACCGAGGAGGAGCGCTGAAATGACTTCGCCTAAACCGAAATTAGACTCGCTATCTCAAGCCATTGAAGACCATAGTCCCGAAGGCATCGACATCCTGTCTTCTGAACCCTCTCGCTTTGCCATTGCGACGATCTACATACTGTTTGCAATGATTGTGGTCTGGGGAATCTGGTCATTCTTCGGCCGCGCCGATGTGATCGTGACAACACAGGGGGTACTGTCACCGGAATCCACTGTGCGCCGGGTTTATGCCCCGGTAAAAGGCGAGCTGGTGGACTTATATATCTCTGAGGGAGTGCCGGTATCAAAGGGCGATGTACTGGCACGTATCAACGCCAGAGATGCCGTAGCCCTGGCATCCAAGGCGGCAGAGGCGCAACTTAAACTGGCCGAAGTTGAGCGCGAGGTGCAGCTGTTTCCACTACAGAAGCGATTGATGGAACGCAAGGTGTCGGCGATGAAAACCAAGCTGGATGTGGAAGAAGAGAAACATAAGCTTCGAGTCGAAGATGGATTGGAAAAGTTAGCCGGTTCACATCGAAAACAGCTGGCGAAAGAAGAGTCTGCGCTGAAAAACGCGGCCGGTGTGCGTGATGCCGCGAAAAAGGACTGGGAGCGGTTCGAGCGACTATTCAAGAGTCCGGGTGGTGGAGGGGTTGCCAGAAAGCAGGTGGATGAAGCAAAAGGCAAGTTTCGAACGGCCCAGGCCAATTATGAAGAGGCTGCAGCGAAGTTAAACCAACTGGAAGAAAAACTAAACGCCGAATATTTTCGCCTTAGTGAAGAGATAAAATTAGGCTCCACCAAACTGGAAGAGGCACGGGTCAACTATGAAACGTCGCTTTATGCGATCGAGAGTAACGAGCGGAAGTTGAAGGTTAAGTTAGAGGCGACCCGTATGGAGTATGAAGCCTCAAAACGAATTACCTTCGAAAATATTGATGAAGATAATTTTCTGATTGTCACAGCGCCAGCCGATGGTGTGATTGCTGACATCGCCTACACTCAACCGGGTGATAAAGTCGATGCCAGCCGACCTATGGCCGATATCGTTCCGGAAAACTCACGAGCGGTATTGCATATTGAAATCCCAGAAAACAGTCGGGCCT
>JBFKTM010000657.1:0-2462 GCA_041636295.1 Oleiphilaceae bacterium | reverse complement strand
TCGAGAAAACTCCCACTGAGAAATCACTTTATCCAGGGCGGTGTTTATTTCACTGGTATTCAGTTTGGAAGCGGTCAAAACCCGCAGTGCCTGATCATACTCATCCATAGCTTGTTTAAAGGGTTGATTCAGTACCTCGCTGTCCAGGTTCCAGCTTTTAGCGGCATAGAACATACCTATTCGCTGGGAAAGCATGCGTTGCCGACCGGAAATATTAATCAATTTTCCTTTTTGGTTGCCAGAATAGGCTTCTAACCGTTGTACCACCTTTTCACAATTGGCCAATGTTTTTTCACCCTCCTGAATCATCGCTAATGCATCTGATTTAGTCGGCTTGGCAATGGCGGAGCGACGAAACTGGTTCCACTGTTGGCGAACGGCCTGCAAAGCGTCATTGATAGACTGGTTAGGCGCGTAGGTTTCCAACTCTTCCAGCTGCTCTTCGAATAGCGCGATACTGGCATCAAGTTGCTCTTGAGCCGTTTCGGTTGCCACATCCTGACCGATTAACAGGTAGGATTTAACAATTCGCTGGGTCAACATGCGTTGACGCCCCGCTTTGTTAATCGCGGAGTCGATGGTCAGTGTTTCCGCAAAACTCACTGATGAAAATGAGCCAAGGCTAACGACCAGCAGTAGAGAAAGTAACAGGTTGGTAACGGTTAACGTTTTGGGGAATGCTGCAATGTTCTGGGAAGCAACAATTTTCCGGGGAGGCGCTATGGTAAGACTGGTTTGACTACTTTTGATGATCGACCGCATAAAAAACCCTTATATTAATCAATAACTAGTGTTCCCTGGAGAGCAACCAGTATGCCAATAGAGAAAGTTTTTCATGCTATACCCATTACTGGGTATAAAATTGAGTAAAATCAATAGCGTAATAAAAACTACAAAGGGTAACAGGTTGTTACATAACAGAATTTGCACCGATCTGGTTCAAGAAACAGGCGAGTGAGTTATTTATGTGATTTTTCAGTAGGTTAATTGTTGGCCAACAGGGCGAATGCTAACTATAGTTAGATTGGTCGACACTTAACACACCGATGAATCAGACAGGGAGCTCAGTCATGACTCAGGAACCCGTGGTGCTATACAGGGATAGGGATCATCAATGCTTGCTGTTTGATGAATTAGTGATTGGTGAGGGGGTTCAGTCCAATCAGTTTTTAATCCTCCATAAAGGTAAAGCGGCCCTGCTTGACCCGGGAGGGGATCTAACCTTCAACGCCCTCAGTATTGGAATTTCCCGGTATTGTGAAATATCGGAACTGGATTTTATTTTTGCCTCCCATCAAGACCCTGACATCATATCTTCTCTGGATCGGTGGTTAGTGCGTACGCCTTGTAAGGTAGTCTCTTCACGACTATGGGCCCGGTTTTTGCCCCACCTGGTGAGTGACTCGGTTCGTCAAACGATTCAAAGCGATGTCTTTGATCGCATTATTGCCGTCCCTGATGAAGGCATGAGTGTGCCGATTAGCGATACTGTGATTAAATGCCTACCGGCGCATTTTCTCCACTCGGTCGGTAATCTGCACTTCTATGACCCCGTCTCTAAAATACTGTTTTCTGGTGATGTGGGTGGTTCGTTTGGTGCCGGCAAGGGCGGCGATCCGGTGGATGATTTCTCCCAACACATTCCCCATATGCTGGGTTTCCATCGACGTTATATGGCGAGTAATCGAGTCTGTAAACTCTGGGCGGATATGGTGAGAACGCTGGATGTAGAGATGATTGTGCCGCAGCATGGCCGTTACTTTAAAGGCAAGCCGATTGTATCAGAGTTCCTTGATTGGATGTCTAATCTGCAGTGTGGTACGGACTTATTCACAGAAGCCAACTTTCAGATTCCGGAATAGCTTGTGATATTGCCGTAGCGCATATCCTTGATCGCACTGTCAGTTATCTCATGGTAATCTCTTTGGTCACCACTTTATGGATGCCGCTGGCATCTTATAACGACGATAAATTATAGCGACTATCAAAATTAAAATTTGTAATGGACTGTCCCGGATATGGAAGAACATAGCCAGCTTACGCTGCTAAAATCGAAACGATTCTTGCCCTTTTTCTCGACTCAATTTCTTGGTGCATTTAACGACAATATCTTTAAAAATACCCTGATGTTGCTGATTGCATTTACCGCGACCCAGCAAATTGGGCTAGAGACTAACGTGGTTATGAACCTGGCAGCGGGTTTGTTTATATTACCGTTTTTTCTCTTTTCAGCGATGGCCGGTCAGATTGCGGATAAGTACGAAAAATCGTCAATTATACGGAAAGTGAAGCTGGCAGAAGTGGTGATCATGCTATTTGCCGCTTTCTGCTTCATTGCTGAAGCGTACTCACTTCTTTTGCTACTGCTGTTCGTGATGGGCACTCAGTCTACCTTCTTCGGACCCGTTAAATATGCGATTTTGCCGCAACATCTACGGGATGATGAACTGGTGGGTGGTAAC
>JBFKTM010000656.1:0-2465 GCA_041636295.1 Oleiphilaceae bacterium | reverse complement strand
ATGGAAAAACTTTTTAAGCAATATCAGCCAGAGCGAGTAGTTCACCTTGCGGCGCAGGCGGGGGTTAGGTACTCACTTGAAAACCCTCATGCCTATATTGATTCCAATATTGTTGGTTTCATGAATATTCTTGAAGGCTGCCGTCATAACAAAGTACAGAATCTAGTCTATGCGTCCAGTAGTTCCGTGTATGGTGCTAACGAGTCGATGCCGTTTTCGGTTCATGATAATGTGGATCATCCCGTTAGTCTTTATGCTGCTTCAAAGAAGGCTAACGAATTGATGGCGCACACCTATAGCCATCTTTATGGGTTGCCGACCACTGGATTGCGCTTTTTTACAGTATACGGTCCTTGGGGGCGTCCGGATATGGCACTGTTCCTGTTTACCAAGAGTATTCTGGAAGGCAAGCCTATTGATGTGTTTAACTATGGGCATCATCGACGCGACTTTACTTATATTGATGATATTGTTGAAGGGGTCATCCGTACTCTGGATCAGATCGCTGCGCCAAATACAGAATGGGACGGCCATAACCCAGATCCAGGGACAAGTAAGGCACCATACCGCATCTATAATATAGGTAGCAATAACCCCTGTGAGCTGTTGCGCTATATTGAGGTTATTGAAAACTGTTTAGGCAAGAAAGCTGAAAAGAACTTATTACCTTTACAGCCTGGTGATGTTCCAGACACCTATGCAAATGTAGACGCCTTGATTCAAGATGTGGACTATAAACCGTCTACTCCACTTGAGGTGGGTATCGAGCGTTTTATTAAATGGTATCGAGATTACTACAACGTATAAATGTTTCAGTTGGCTAGCCGGAAAGCAGGGTATTGGCTAGCCAACCACATCAAGTTCACGCCTTCTAAATTTCACGCCCAGGCTCTTGGCTAGTTCTTCGCAAGCACCGATATCAACCCCTTCAAGACCGTCTATAGCCGTAGCGGTTACATCCTTTATGTAATTTGGGGCTGCAGCCAAAAAATCCACCATGCTATGCCATGATTTTTCTAACCCTGGTTTGCAGTGTTTATTATAGATGGACTCATTTTGCGCATTCATCGACACCGAAATGCTGTCCACACAACTAGATAACTCGGGCAACACATTTCGTTTGTGAGCCAAGTTTGCTAGTCCATCGGTATTGACCCTGACCCGTCCCCCGTGACTTTTAACCCATTGTGCGACTTCGATAAGCTCTTTAAGGCGAAGGGTTGGTTCGCCAAAACCGCAAAATACAATCTCGTCGTAAGGGGTTGGATCCATAATGGCGTTGATCACCTCATCTGCTGAGGGTTTGTGGTCAAGTGCAAGATCATAATCGTGAACCTCCCAGCTACCGTTAAATTTGGGGCAAAAGGTACACTTGAGGGTGCATCGATTGTTTAGGTTTATGTATAGCGAGTTTCGGATAGGGTAAACGATCGTAGAATGTTCACTCATAACAAGGATGCATACTCAGTTGGACGATTTTTAAACGACATTATAAGGCGAAAATGGGGCCTGTACTTTGATAACCATCAATAGTGTAAATCCGTTTTAAATAACGCTTGATCAGATAAAGGTTCTTTGTTACATTACGCACCCGCTGCACAGTAGGACTATAGCTCAGTTGGTTAGAGCGCTACCTTGACATGGTAGAGGTCGGCAGTTCGAATCTGCCTAGTCCTACCAATTTTCCTTTGTTTTTAGCGTGTTAGGCGAGCTAGAAATACATGGGGAAATTGATTCCCATTATATTTCCACTATTTTTCCATTTCGTTTTTATATACAGTATCTAAGGTCAGCTCTGCTTTTACCTTTTTCCACTTGATTTCATGGCCTGCTTGGTACTTTCTTGTCATCTCAACATCCCCATGCGCCATAAGGGGTTGAACATAATCTTCGTCAGAATAGCCACGCTTATCGTAGAGGTGTGAACCGAGTGCTCGTATCTCATGAAAAGTAGGGCGCTCGTTTTTAGGTAGGGCTGTAAACTCATCAAGAGTATCACGAACCTTTCTCAGTTCTTGCCCGAGATAGTTAGGCAATATTTGCGTCCAATGCTCTTTAGAATTATCCGGATTTCTGCGTTTGGGGCGGTGATGAATGATAAATGGGGATGCAATTCCTAAAGCGCGGCAGCGTTTAATTACTTTGGCAAGATCTGAAGATATTTCTATTTCCAAAAATGCCCACTCGTTTTTTTCTGTTTTCTTTCGAATAATACGAATCGTGTTTTCATCTTTGTTTTCAAACTCGAATTTAGCTGTTACGACTTCGTTTAACCCTTGGAGAGTTAAGAGCGAGAAATCCATAGCGTTTTGTAGCCAAACCGGGGAGGCTGTGTGCAAAGATTTATACTGTTCAATGGTCATGCGCTGGCGTTCTTTTTTATTGCCTTGTTTGGTTTTCTTTTCGGTTGCATCAACTGGATTTTCTCCGTCTAATAGTCCTTTGCGCTTAGCAAAGTTAAATAT
>JBFKTM010000655.1:0-2468 GCA_041636295.1 Oleiphilaceae bacterium | reverse complement strand
CTCCTCCACCTCATTATCAAAATATCAACCGTTATGGATTTTACCCGGTCATTGAGTATCTCTCGCGGGGCGAGTCAGTGCTTTTTACGATGGTGGGCGACAAAGCGCCAGACCAGTACCACATAGGTGACATTATCGATTTGCGGTTTAACCGCTCCAGGCGACACCACAATCGCTTGAGTCGCTCTACGGTACTGCTTATCACCATGTTGACGGTACTATCTGCGGCACTGCTGGCTGGAGCCATGTTTGCGAACATGGGGTTAACATTGGTCCATATCTGTTTTTCCTCTATTATTTTGACGCTTTGCCTCTTTGTTATGGTGGCGTACTACCGCTGTCAGGATGAGAGCTGTACTGAACAGGACGAGCGAGGCCGCAATGGTCGCCGCAGAATTCTGATATCGGAACCCTCAGCGTTTAATCACTGGGCTGCGATGATCGATGATGGAGGGCAAAGGCGTAGAATTCTAGGCTCTCAACTATTTGGTACGGGTTGCCTGATGAGTGGTCTGGTTGTTGTGGTCGCCGCATTTTTTATTGATACCGCCCAAATTGCTTATGGTGGCTCATTAAAAGAGCTCAATAGACAATTCGAGCGGCAGGTTGTTCACCGCTAAGTAAGATTCGAAGCCCCGTTTGCGGAGGCACTGACACTAATTGGTTTCAGTTGTCTGCACCGTTCTCGCCGTGTTTTTTCCTCGTCTCCAGCCATGAAACTTTGCCAACCAGCGCATCGCCCCGGCAGGAACATGATTCCGTTTCCACTCGCCAGCGGCATATTTATTGGCTTCTGCCAGCGTGGGATAGATATGAATGGTGCCCAGTACTTTGTTAAGGCCCAGACCGTGTTTCATGGCGCTAACATATTCCGCAATTAAATCACCTGCATGGTGACCGACAATCGTGACGCCTAAGATTTTATCCTTTCCGGGTACGGTCAGTACCTTCACAAATCCGTGAGCTTCGCCGTCGGCAATGGCGCGATCTAAATCGTCGATATTGTAAACGGTTACTTCATGGGCAATATTCTGCTGTTTGGCTTCTTGTTCGTTCAAGCCAACGCGTGCAACTTCAGGATCAACAAATGTTGACCAGGGGATGACTCGGTAATCGACTTTGAACTTCTTAAACAGGCCAAATAAGCTGTTAACTGCGGCATACCATGCCTGGTGGGCGGCGGCATGGGTAAACTGATAAGGGCCGACGACATCGCCACAAGCATAGATATTGGGGAATTTTGTTTGTAAGTGCTCATTAACCTGAATGGTACCGTTCTGATTGGTCTCTATAGCTAGTTTGTCCATGCCAAAACCCGCTGTGTTGGCCGTTCGGCCGACGGCTAGCAGCAGGCAGTCAAAGCGGATCTCTTCGCTGCCTCCCTGGTGCGTGGCTACCAGTCGCATCGGGCCATCGTCTGTTATAAATTCCGAGGGGGTGTACCCCAGCTTTAACTCAATCCCTTCTTGTGTGAACTTTTCCTGAATGAGTTCTGATATTTCGAGGTCTTCTCGTGGCATTAGGCGTGGTGACAGATCCAGTTGAATGACCTGCACGCCGAGTCGGCAGAAGCTTTGGGCCAGTTCACAGCCAATGGGGCCGCCGCCGATAATCAGTAATCGATTAGGCTTCTCACGCAATTCCCAGATCGTGTCAGAGGTGTAGTATGAGGTGTTTTCGATGCCTTTTATAGGGGGCACTGTTGGACGGGCACCGGTGGCAATGACGATATTTCGCGTGGTCAGTATCTTGTCGTTCACTTTAACCCGATACGGATCGATAATTTCAGCTGCGCCTTGCTCACAATCGACACCTAGCTGAGTATATCGCTCAACGGAATCATGAGGTTCGATCGTTGCGATAACCTTTTTAACGCGCTCCATGACTGCTCTGAAGTCAATCTCAATATCAGCGGTTTTAATGCCAAACTCGTCTGCCCTGTTAAAATAACTGGCCATTTTGGCCGAGCGAATCAGGGCTTTACTGGGAACACAACCGGTATTGAGGCAGTCGCCCCCCATCTTGTGTTTTTCGATTAAGGTTACTTTGGCTTTTGTGGCTGCTGCAATATAGGCGGTAACCAGACCCGCTGAGCCCGCACCGATCACTACCATGTTGGTATCGAACTGTTTGGGTTTGTTAAATCGTTTGAGTATGCGTTGAGATTTAATGGTATCCATCACGCGCTTGGCGATGATGGGGAAAATAGCCAGCAACAAGAAGGAGAAGATCAGTGCGGGCGATAGAATGCCGGATAGCGACTCTATCTGACCGAGTTGAGTTCCCGCATTAACGTAGACGATGGTGCCGGGAAGCATGCCGATTTGACTGACAAAGAAAAACTGCAGTGTTCTTATGGGGGTGAGTCCCATCACCAGGTTAATCACAAAAAACGGGAACAGTGGCACCAGCCTTAAGCCAAACAGGTAAAACGCCCCTTCCTTCTCTATGCCTTCGTTAATAGACTT
>JBFKTM010000654.1:0-2480 GCA_041636295.1 Oleiphilaceae bacterium | reverse complement strand
AAGGCGACTATAAGGAGATTCATAGGGTCGTATTAGGCATTTTAATGGTGATTTTTGCCATATCAATTTAAATGATCAAGCGAAGATGGCTACTCACTTCTCGATACCATTGGTTATAAGGAGAGAGGTTCATTCGGTATTGGAATAAACCCTATTTCGCCCCTGTCGTTTGGCCTGATAAAGCGCCTGGTCAGCCTCATGGATGAGCTGTTCAGGTTTTTTTTCTGCAGTTGGTAAACAAGTAGCCACACCAGCGCTCAGTGTCACCCAGGGACTGACACGAGTGTCACTGGCCTGCAGCTCCAGTGCTTCGATACTGTGCCGAATTTGATTGGCTAACTGAATAGCCCCAGGTAATTCCGTACCCGGTAATAAAACGACAAACTCTTCCCCCCCATATCGGGCTAATAAGTCCGCTGGACGCTGAATTGATCGACTAATATGATGAGCAACCCATTTCAGGCATTCATCCCCTTTTAAGTGGCCAAATTGATCGTTGTAGCTCTTGAAGAAGTCAATATCAATGAGTATCAATGATAACGGCTCCTTAGCTCGGCTGGCCCGTGCCCACTCTGACTCAAAGGCTTGGTCAAAACAGCGGCGATTTGCAATGCCCGTCAAACCATCCAGTTGTGCCAGACGTTTTAGTTCCTCATTGGCTCGTTGCAGCTGTTCCGTGCGATGCTCAATAATACGCTCACGAATTTTAATCTCTTCCAGGGCTTTGGCATGAGCAATGGCATAACGAATTGAGCGTTCGACGATTGCCGTAGAGACCTGGTTTTTAATAAGGTAGTCAGCTGCTCCGGTGTTCATTGCTGACAGATCAATTTCACGATCATTCTGACCAGTCAGCATAATGACGGGTATATTGCATTCATAACAATTAAGTTCTTGCAGAAAGTCGAGCCCGGTGAGCGCCCCTAACTGGTAGTCCAGTAAACAGATATCATAGGGATGGGCAAGCAGCGCTTTCATGCCGTCCTGGTAGCTGCTTTTCCAATCCAGCGTGTAGTTGACACGTTCAATCTCTTCGATAATATCTCGCACAATCACATAGTCATCTTCATCATCATCAATCATGAGTATGTTGATTGCCTGTTTGGCATCTTGAGTCATCATTGCGGCGGCAGTTCCACGATTTCAAGCCAATATTTGCCCAACCCCTTCATCACATTGACGAGCCCCTCAAAGGTCACCGGTTTGGTGATATAAGAATTTACCCCAAGATCATAACTACGAATAATATCTTCTTCGGCTTTGGAGGTTGTCAGCACCACAATAGGGATGGATTTCAAACGAGGATCATTTTTTATCTGTGTAAGTGCCTCCCGGCCATCAAGACGAGGCATGTTCAAGTCTAACAGAATCAGCCCTGGCAACGGCTCACCCGCCAGGGTCTGATAGGCTCCACGGCGGTGCAAAAAATCCAGTAACTGTTCACCATCATTCACGACCTCTAACTTATTGCTTAACCGGGCCTCATCCATGGCTTCCTGAACAAACAGGCAGTCATCAGTGTCATCGTCAGCGAGTAATAGTGTAATCGCCTTTTTCTTCATAGTTTGAATGCTCCTCTATCACTGTTTGCTCAGTAGGTAATGAAACTATAAACGTTGCCCCCCGCTGCGGCTTACTAGTAGCATTTAACGTACCGCCATGACGTTCAACTATTTTTTTGCAAATCGCTAATCCGATCCCAGTACCTTGATAAGCCTCTCGGCCATGCAGCCGCTGGAACGGCACGAAGATTCGATCCAGATATTTTTCATCAAAGCCGATCCCATTATCCTCAACCCTTATCACGTAATTCGATGGCGGGTTAGTACGGGTAATTTCACCCTTAATTTTCACCAATGGGGGACAATCATGTTTATGAAATTTGAGTGCGTTGCTGAGCAAATTCTGAAATAACTGCCGCAGCTGCACAGGATCACCTTGGATACTCTCTAATTCCGCCACATCGATATGGCCACGAGTAGATTCAATCGAAACCTCCAGATCTGAGACGACCGCCTGAATCAACTCATTAAGATTGACGGTCTCAAATGGATGGGCCTTAGTCGTCACTCGGGAATAGGCCAACAGGTCATTTATCAGTGACTGCATCCGACCTGCAGCAAGTAGCATTCGCTCTAGATAATTCCGACCTTTTTCTGATAACTGATCGAAATCGGCCTTCTCCAATCGGCCCCCAAAGGTGAGAATTTTCCGCAATGGTTCTTGTAAGTCATGAGAAGCAACATATGCAAATTGCTCCAACTCTTGGTTACTTCTTTCCAGCTCCTTGGTAAACAAAGTCAGTCGCTGCTCCGCACGTTGTCTGAAATGGTTTTCCTGCTGTAAGCATTCATTAACCTCGGCTAAAGCGCGCGTTCGATCAATCACTTTTTGTTCGAGTGTGGCATTTAAAGAGGTGATCTTTTGTTCTGCCGCCTTCTGTTCAGTCAGATCACGAATGATACCGAGGAATTTCTGTT
>JBFKTM010000653.1:0-2482 GCA_041636295.1 Oleiphilaceae bacterium | reverse complement strand
TTGCGTATGGTCGGTCTCTTTCTCTAGTGAGCACTGCCATGAGACAACACCATCATAGCGGCTATGGATTGCAATGGTTTTAACCGAGGGGGGCTCTGAACGGCGATCAAACGCATCCGCATCTTTCTGGGTGAATGGCTTGCCAGATAGCATCAATGACAGTTGGAAAAGGTGGTTGCCATAGGGGTTACCAGTGAAGGGCGTCCCCATGGTCATGACCGAATGAATATCGTCAGTCAATTTTCGTCCTAATTCTCGGGCAAAAATCCCCCCCAAGCTCCACCCCAGGACGGACACTTTCTGTCCGCTCTGTTGATGCAGCTTTTTTACCTTTACAAAGAGTTTTTCCTTGATTTTGGCTGATGTACCCTGGTTGATGCCCATCCCCCAACCAACCGCTTTAAAACCCTGCTTGTTCAGATAACGTCGTAACAGCAGTGTTGACATATCCCCAGCTCCGAAGCCAGGAATGACCAACACCGGCCGACCGGCCCCGACCTCCTTTTGGGTGAGAAACGGCGTGCTGATCAACCCTGCAGCCAATTCGATAAATGCCCGGTTCTCCAGCGCCAACATCAACCAACTCGGCTTTTTGATGCTTTTATCCACCTTACTGACCTCCCTTCATGATTATTTTTATGTGAAATGAGTGGTGATCAAAGAGGTTAGCATATCCAGTTTTCGGTTGGATAGCTGACGATAGTCGAAGTAGGGGGTAACAATCAGGTTGTGGGAAGAGGCAATATAGAAACCGTCGTCGACAGCGGTAGCAGAATCCAATAAACCCAATGATTGTGCATAAGCCTTACCGGTAACGATAACTATTGCATTTGAATTCAACTGTGGCTGCGGTGAAGAGAACAGCAAGGCATGTCCACAACCCTGCTGTAATAGCCGGTTATCACGATAGTGCTGCCAGCTAGGTTCGCCACCGCCATCAAGCTGAAACATCAGCTTGGCATAGATGTTCATGATTTTTCGCCAGTGATTACCGGTACGCTCAACAATATTGCCTACCTCACCGGGCACTAACGGCATCAGCTGCCCCAATGTTTGATACTCCGGCAACATCGGTCGATTACCAATACAGACTGCAATGCGATAATCACTATCACCTAAACCGATCGGATTGATCTTCAAATAAACCTCTCTGCTTTTATTTTCAAATGACGCGAAACATCCTCAACCAGTTTTTGCATCTGCTGTTGCAGCTCAATAGGCTCCAAGACCTCAACTGCATCCGTATAACTCAGCAACCAGCGCGCAAAATATTCCAGTGACGGTGTCAGAAACTCCATCTCTACCGCCCCCTCATGTTCTACTTCAGATTCAGCCACAAAACCAAAGTAATAACGTTGCTCTCCCAGATACTCCACGACATCATTACGAAACTGCACCCTCACCCGGTGCATCTCGGTTTTTTGTTGGGTCGCTTGCAGATATTCATCCAGGCTCTGTCGGCTACGCCGACTAAAGTGCGCCTGTTGCAGTGTCATTGCCTGTATGCGGTCGAGGCGGAAATCCCGGTAGTCCTCCCGGTATCGACACCAGGCGATCATATGCCAGTGGTTGCTATAGTGGTAAAGCCCTATTGGCTCCACTTCACGCTCTGTTAATACGTCACGGTAGTGAGTGTGGTAACGGATATGAATAACCCGCCCTTGTGATAAGGCCCGCTGACAGTTGACCAGCCAACCGTTTTCCGGCTCGGGCCTCAGTGTAGCTTGCGGCGAATAGACATCAATGCTTTGACTGAGCGTATCGAGGTGCGCCTTATCCTGGTGACTCAGCACAGCCTTGATCTTATCCAGTGCTGCACCGTAGGCTCCCGCGGTAACGCTGTCATTTAACCGCTTCACGAACTTTTCACCCACCAGCAATGCTGCTGCCTCTTCCTGCGTAAACATTACTGGAGGAAGCTGATAACCCTTATCTAAAAAATAACCAATACCCGCCTCGGCCCCAATCGGCACACCGGCATTTTCCAGCGTCCGAATATCACGATAGATGGTTCTTAGACTGACCTCATACTTTTCAGCCAGCTCCTGAGCAGTGACCACACGCTTGGTCTGTAGTTGCACAAGGATTGCCGTTACACGATCAAAGCGGTTCATTTATCTATTGTGCCTTCTATCAATTGCATTTTTTAGCGCTGCCATTTTCATTACACCTCAAAACCACTTCGTAACGCGTCAGCAACTGCCCAAAAGTGTCAGTTGGACCATCATATGTCGGATGCAACCGCAGTATCCACCTGTTTTTAATAGGGTATTTTTCTGGCACGATTATCGCAATATTGCTTGGTAAAAATCTGAGGGGCAAGGTAGCTGCCCAGAATATAGCGATATTATTGGAGAGTCAGCATGACGTGCAAAAAAATAATAGAGATTAAGCACAGGGAACCGACCAAAGCACTGGAATCGTTAAATCGGATAACCGGTCTTCACTGGGAGAGCCACCCCGCCTCATTGCTACCCAATGG
>JBFKTM010000652.1:0-2485 GCA_041636295.1 Oleiphilaceae bacterium | reverse complement strand
TTGACATGTCTAACAACGCATCAAATAATTCAGAAAGCGAAGCATGAGTGACTTCTAATTTCTCCTGTATCCCTTTGCGCTCCTGTTCGGAGCGGGCAAATTTTAGAGATCCAATAAACAGTCCCAACGCATGCAGAGGTTGCCGTAAATCATGACTGGCAGTAGCAAGGAATTTAGATTTATCGTGGCTTGCTTTCTCCGCAATCGCCCTCGCCTCTTCAAGCTCCTGTTTTTGCAAGGTTAGTTTTTTAACTAATTCACTATTTTCAAAATTCAGTTGCAACCCGTTTAGCAAGGAGCGGTTCGACACACGGGACAACCCCAGTAGAGAGAGAACGTAAGCAACGGTGATAAGAAAGACAATCAACCACCCCTGCTCTGGGTACTGTATTTGATAAACAAGCCCTTGGGCAGACGCCGACAAGCCAATTGGAGCAATATAAAAAGTAACTGCGGGTCGATAAATAGAACTTGTGGCAACGGTCATAGTCATCAACCCTGCCAGTACTAAGAGAATGATATAGTAACTAGCCGGAGAAACATCCAGAAAGACCAACGCCCCCCATACTAAACCGTTGAGCACACTGCCAAACAGATAACAATTCCCCAACAAAAGCGTCCGTAGCTGCCGATCACGCAAATATACTAGAGTAAACAGTATTCGAGTTAAAGGGTGAATAAAAGAAATAACATACCAGGCTAGCAGCAGTAACGAGTCAACTTGCCCCCACAACCATCCCAGTACTATGGTTGCGGTGGTAAACTGGCCGACAACCAACAGCTTGCTATTACCAAACAGCGTATCCAATTGGGCTTTTAATAATAGATCTGAATCGGCCTTACGCTGATTACCGGTCTTACGAAAATTAATAATCAATTATCACCTTTCCCTAGCTCTCTCAATATCCAAGTCACCCTGAAAATTTCCAATTAAAACAGTTTAATCATCTCCGCCAAAAAACGCCCCCAGAGAACACACGTTGTTGATTTTCATTTGCCCCTTTCTTGCAGCCCCTTGTAAGCCCAGCGCGACCAATAGGTAAATCCAAAGCCTCAGCTAGTCAGTATCCAGAGATGGATTTTCTTAGCGTAGGTCGGGTTACCAAAAGTAGGCGCTTTAGGTGAAACCCGGCCTACAACGGAACATTTCTCAAAAGTTCGGTGTTTCTGGACGGGCACTAATTAGTTAAAGGTACGAAATTTGTTTCAATAAGTAAAATACCTGCTGATTCTCCACACTCCTAAAATTTTGTTTTTATTGTAATTATTAACTGGCTTCATGAGTTTTATTCGATTACGTTGGTTTACCCTCCGTAATAGGTGCTTGCTCAACCCCAGTAACATAGGCAGCTCTAACAACGGTTAACAAGCCTTTCAAGCAAACATCACCCGCTATTAATTCAGGTTCCAACCTACCCAAAAACAACACAACGAGAGTCGACCCTGCACACGTCTGCTATCGTCACCTTCAATTGCCGCTACTGCGCAATTCAAGTAAAGTGCGTCGCTTCTAATAGACCGAAGACTGCATGGATAACTAACATTCGTATGAGAAGTGTAAAAGATTTTTCACTGATGGCTGGCGCAATGACCAAGACGCTGGCAAAAAGAATCACCTTCAATCCCGACTCAGATAACATGGCTGATATTTTAGCCAAATACCCGAAATTAATCGTCGCATTGAACCATGGGCCTATGCTCGGCCCACTTGCCAGCACCATCGCCCTTAATAAACTCTATATGGAAAACGGTGGAGAAAACCGAAAACCTATAGTGATTATGTGGCGTCTTTTTTATCAGATTCCGCTCTACAAATATGCCATTCAGTATTTTACGCAAGTTGATAGAGGGCTTAACTTCGATGAGTTTCTCGCCAAGATGGAGAACGATGGGTTTACCGATCTTTTTGTAAAACCTGAAGGTGAAAACTGCAACTATGGCAATGGCTTAGACATTCAGCCTTTCTTAAGCCCTCGCTTTATAGAGTTCTCACTTCGGCTAAACGCCCCGATTTTGGTGCTTGTTCACCAAGGTTCTGAAAACTGGGCGAAAACAATCCCGGTCAGCAATCGGTTAGACCGATTCTTAAGCAAGCTGCCTAAGAAGAGTTATGAGCGCATCAAAGAGACACGTTTGCTGAGTGTTCCTTTTGTACTAAAACGTCTCAAAGAGCTGAAAGTCATGTATAAACTGTATCAACCAGAGATTACTCTCGATGACCTCAATGGCGATTTGGAACAGCGGAAGGCATTGCTGAGTAAAGAGGCGGATAAAGTAAAAACGCTGATGCAGTCGATGGTTGATGAGCTGAAAACGAGTCGATAGGCGCACTCTCAGCCCCCCATGGCCAGAACCGTTACACTTCTGGCCATAACTACGGGCGGCCTACTATTACCGTTATTGAATGAAATTACTCCCCAAATACGCCCTCTGGACGATTACATTACGCCCCCATCCCCCCTACTATAGACTCATATCTTGAGTG
>JBFKTM010000651.1:0-2489 GCA_041636295.1 Oleiphilaceae bacterium | reverse complement strand
TAAAGGTGTCGGACTTGGTCGCAGATATGTTAGACCAAGTCGAACTTGATCAGCCTTTCAATAACGAGATAGTAAAACTGTCCAACGAGTTAACCCAGATTTTACGCAAATATTTGTCTGTTGCTGCCGATGAAGTGCTCGCCTCCCCCTCCAATAGCCCAAAAAGTTCTGAACTGGGAAAGGTTTTTCTAGATGAGCACGATTTAGAGTATATTTCGTCTAGCTCTCGACAAACTATATGGAAACTAAGCAGGGAAAGTGGTCTGCGCACAGTTGACTATAGACCAGATGAAAACGCATTTTTCAGCGGCTGTGACCCGTTGAATATGATCTTTAAAATGCCAGGAAGACAGTTTCACCAAGTTATACCTTCTTGGACTGGTGATACTTTAGAGCAGTTTGACTGTTACGAATGCCAATTAAGTTTCTTTACTATTACTACGGCTCACTATGATGAACTGAGTAGCTACTTTGTATATGAGCTTGAGAATGTGAGCATTCAAGAGTTAGAACGACTATGCATAGTCCCAGCTTACTTCCCCAACCTCAGTGGCGAACTTCTTGAGATTCTGGAGCATCAACTTAAGGAGCTGGATAAAGATGGTTCTACCTGTACCCATGAAGCATTCGAGATATATAATCCTATCAATGACGACGAGTCCCTGACGAAAGAGTGGTGGCTGTTATTACAAGCTGAACCGATAAGTGTTAAAAAGAGTTGGCTAGAGGCTGTCATAAGTGCCGAACCAGCTTTATTTTACGCCGCATGTAAAGAGATGCGCCGCCGGCCTGACGACCCTAGCATCAACAATGGCATTCCAGATGCTCAAACTAAATTCATAATACAGCTCTTAAAAACGCAAGATGCAATTTTAAATGAAAAGTATGCATCGCCAATATCTCGAGGACAGTTTGATAGTGTTTTGAATACCCTGCTCGCCCTGGAGGCAAGTCTAACTGAGTTTATAGAGATTCCTAGAATCCCAGTTGTATCTGAAGATTTAAGCTCTAACTCTGCTGCCTTACGCAAATGGATAGAACTAACAATTTCACTAATCAGCCAGCCTAACAGTTTAAGCTCGACCGCAGATTCACTTGGTAACGCAGTAGATGCTGAATTTAAAGAGCGTAAGAGTGACAAGCAGCTCAGCAGAGTTTTAAAGGTAGATCAGTCTAAAGTAGATAGCCTAATGAGCCTTGTGGGCGAAATGGTCGTATCAAAAAATGCACTGCCTTATCTCTCGAAAAAAGCCGAGGAAATGGAGGTACACAGTGACATAATCCGTGATATTAAAAATCATTATGAAAATGTCAACCGCATCGTAGAAGAGCTCCAAGATGCAGTGATGCAAATAAGAATGATGCCAGTATCTGTAATATTCTCCCGTTTTGACCGCTTGACACGTGATATCGCCAAAAAGTTAAACAAAAAGGTTAAGTTCGTAAAGTCCGGAGAAGAAACAGAGGCGGATAAGAATATTATTGAAGCACTGAATGATCCACTGGTACACATTATTCGCAATAGTTTGGATCACGGCATCGAATCCGCTGAAGAAAGGTTGAAATGCGGAAAGTCCGATGTCGCACACTTATGTGTGAGAGCATACAGTAAAGTCGATGTTGTTGTAATTGAGGTAGAAGATGATGGGCGCGGAATAGACCCTGAAAGAATTAAAGAGAAGGCGATAAAAAATCAGCTTATTGATAGAGAGACTGCAAATCAGATGTCGGATCAGGAAGCTATTGATTTAATATTTGCGCCTGGATTCTCAACCGCTGACTCGATATCAGATCTATCTGGTCGGGGAGTGGGCATGGATGTAGTAAAGAGCTCTATTCAAGCCGCTGGTGGCGAAGTTTCACTAGAAAGCCAGGTTGGAATAGGAACTAAGCTTACTCTAAAACTGCCCCTTTCAATGGCTGTAAGCAATATTATGTTGGTTGAGTGTCAGTCCCAACTGTTTGGAGTTCCAATGGATATGGTTAATGAAACCGTACGGATTAATTTACGCCAAATTAAAACCGTTAAACAACAGAAAACAGCTATGTTACGAGGAGAATTAATTCCTTTGTATGAACTTCATGGCTTATTGGGTCTCCCTACAGAAGTGCTAACTAATGAGAATCAAGAATACGCGGTGCTTATTATTTCGGTAAATCAAGAAAAAATAGGTATTATTGTTGATTGTTTTAGGAATGTTATTGATGCCATATTAAAGCCTCTTCCAGGATGTCTTAGTGGGTTATCTTGCTACTCAGGCACAACATTACTCGGCGATGGTTCTGTTTTAATGGTTGTAGATGTTAGAGGACTTGAACTATGACTCTAGAGATAAAGAAAACCGTTATCGTGAGCGGAGAGCAACTAGTTGCAGAGGACGCAGAGATTCTTTTGGAAACACTGCTAGATAACAACTCTCGTTCTCTTAACTTGCGAAAATGCACACATATTCATACATCAGTGCTGCAGGTCATTTTGCGTACAGGTG
>JBFKTM010000650.1:0-2500 GCA_041636295.1 Oleiphilaceae bacterium | reverse complement strand
TTCTATTTCTCTATCTAAGAGAATAACTTGCTGGTTTGCGTCAAGAAGCTCGATAGCTGCAGCAATACCTGCAATGCCTCCCCCGATGATAACCGTGTCACACTGATATCTGTTTGCCATGATAAACTGAGCCTTTACATGGATAAAATTGCCGGAAAGTTAACCCTCTTTCTTTCGTTCTTAGGTTAGTTTATAAAGGGTAGGGTACTCATTGATCGTTGGGGTCTTTGGGTTTGACTTTGCAGGACACAGGCTTGATAAGGTTTCATCTGTAATGGTTGATAATGAAATTACCGTTTCCCTAAACTGGGTAAAGAGCCTGGTTTCATTTGCGGAACAGCAAGGATGTGATCGGCAGTTACTTTTAAGTGAAGCAGGGGTGGCTGTAGATGTATTGGAAAAATCCGTTCGCTTGAGTATGGATGAGACGGTCAAAGTTTGGCGGGTATGTATTGACCAGACTAAAGATCCTTTTTTTGGTCTCCACCTTGGAGAGCAGGTGCGGCCGGGAACTTTTCATATTGTTGGTTATACGCTAATGAATTCGGCGGATCTCAATGAAGCCTTTGAGAAGCTAAATCAATACCAGCGTTTAATTAGCGACGGAGGTGCTTTTCAGCGGCTTCCTGTAAAAAAGGGGGTCTGGTTGATTTACCATTCACGGCCTGGAACATTACCCTTTTCTCCACACCAGATTGATGCGGTTTTAACGGCCTTGTTATCCTTTTCACGCTGGGTGACAGGGAAGGCATTGATACCTATCGAAGTGGCTATGAATAGAGCGCCAGTGTCAGATCTGAGCGAATATATCCGGGTCTTTGGAGTGTCGCCAACATTCAATGCTGACTTCAACGGTGTACTAATTTCTCATGAACTGTTGCAGTGCCCGTTACTTGAAGCTGATGAAGAGCTATGTAAAATTCACGAGCAGCATGCGCGACAGCGATTGGAAGAGCTGGAAACGGCTCGCACACTATCAGACCAAGTTATGTTAATACTTGAACGCCATATTTCTGATTCCGATGCAGGTAGAACGTTTGTGGCAGGGCAGTTGGGCATCAGTGAAAAAAGCTTACAAAGAAAGTTAGCTGAGGAGGGGGTGACGTTTCAGGAACTTCATGATGCAGTACGCAAGCGGTTGGCTCTGGACTACATAGCAGACACTCATGTCCCTTTAACTGAAGTAGCATTATTACTCGGTTTTTCTGATTCCAGTGCGTTTTATCGCGCCTTTAAACGATGGACTGGAAATACCCCGGGAGAGTACCGAATGGCAGATCGTTAGCCATTGTCTCCAATACTATCATCTTGGCAAATTGTACGATAAAAGCTATAGTAGCCGGTTAGGGTTTGCAGCTTTATTTTCGGATTACCTTTACAATCCTCCCCCGCAGCGCCTGTCGCAAGGCAGTTCAATAGACAACCCTCGTTTAATTATCAGTTAATGAATACAATATTATTTAGTTATGGCGCGTCACGCGATTAGGAGTGCAGGTTATGTCAGGTAAAGATCGATTAGTCATTTTTGATACCACTTTACGTGATGGGGAACAAAGTCCCGGAGCATCAATGACGAAGGCTGAAAAGCTTCGCATTGCCAAGTCTCTGGAAAAGATGAAGGTTGATGTTATTGAGGCCGGATTTGCCATTGCCAGTCCCGGTGATTTTGATGCCGTTAAGGCAATTGCTGAAACCGTGAAAGACTCAACCATCTGTAGCCTGTCGCGGGCACTGGATAAAGATATCGATAGAGCTGCAGAAGCGCTGCGCAATGCAAACTCCTCTCGCATACATACCTTTATCGCAACGTCGCCGATACATATGCAATACAAGCTGCAAATGCAGCCTGAGCAGGTTATTGAACAGGCAATAAGGGCGGTGAAGCGCGCACGGAATTATACCGCCGATGTTGAATTCTCCTGTGAAGATGCCGGACGGTCGGAAATCGATTTCTTATGCCGGATTATTGAAGCGGCTATTGATGCCGGTGCTTCTACCATAAACATTCCTGATACGGTTGGGTATGCGATTCCAAGTCAGTTTGGTGAAACGATTAAGACATTGATCGAGCGTATTCCGAATTCAGACAAAGCGATATTTTCAGTCCATTGTCATAATGATTTAGGGCTCGCTGTGGCAAACTCCTTGGCCTCGGTGATGAATGGCGCAAGGCAGGTTGAGTGTACCATTAATGGTCTGGGGGAGCGGGCCGGTAATGCTTCTCTGGAAGAGATTGTTATGGCAGTCAGAACCCGTAAAGACTTGTTTGAAGTTGAAACGGGCATTGATGCCACTCACATTGTACCCACCTCTAGACTGGTATCGACCATTACCGGATTCCCGGTTCAGCCTAACAAGGCAATTGTCGGTGCCAATGCATTCGCTCATGAATCGGGTATTCATCAGGACGGTATTCTAAAGCATCGTGAGACATACGAGATCATGGCTGCTCAGGATGTAGGGTGGCATACTAATAGCTTGGTGCTGGGTAAACACTCTG
>JBFKTM010000649.1:0-2501 GCA_041636295.1 Oleiphilaceae bacterium | reverse complement strand
CTTTGTGCAAAATTCCCAGTATATGGAAATTAAGCGCTTGCAAAGCTGATACACCAACGTGTCTGCCACCCTCTGAGTATGAGAGGGTGGCAACGATACCTTGATTGCCCTTAGACTTCATCGACGACAATCTTCAATCACAGGAAGCAAAAATGCATTGCCCATTCTGTAGCGCCGCAGATACCAAAGTTATTGATTCGCGATTGGTCGCAGGCGGTGGCCAGGTTAGGCGTCGTCGTGAGTGTCTCTCTTGTAAGGAACGTTTTACGACCTATGAGTCGGCCGAGTTGGTGATGCCGCGTGTGGTTAAGCATGACGGAACACGCCAGCCCTTCGATGAAGAGAAGCTTAGGGCGGGATTTTTAAAAGCGTTGGAGAAACGCCCCGTCAGTACCGAAGAGATTGAACAGTCCATTAACCGTATCAAACATCGTCTCAGGGCCACAGGTGAGCGAGAATTAAAGTCAATGGCGGTTGGTGAAGAGGTAATGACCGAATTGCGAAAGCTGGATGAGGTCGCTTATGTTCGATTTGCCTCGGTCTATCGTAGCTTTCAGGATTTGAACGAATTTAAAGAAGAGATTGATCGCCTGGCAAGACAAGATCAGGAAAGCTGATACGCCCATTTCGGAATAACCTTTATATGACAACCTTAGATAGACGCTATATGGCTGAAGCGATTCAGCTGGCCTACAAAGGACTTTATACAACTGATCCCAATCCTCGTGTTGGCTGTGTCATTGTGAACGATGGTCAGGTGGTCGGGCGAGGATGGCATGTAAAAGCGGGCGAAGGTCATGCTGAGGTTAATGCGTTAAAAGAGGCTGGGGAGCAAGCTTGTGGGGCTACGGCCTACGTGACGCTTGAGCCCTGTAGCCACCATGGAAAAACCCCTCCCTGTGCTGATGCTTTGATTAAGGCCGGGGTGGTGCGGGTAGTTGCTGCTATGCAGGACCCTAATCCCTTGGTAGCGGGAGAGGGATTTCAAAAGCTCCGTGACGCAGGTATAGCAGTTGACTTCGGTATGCTTGAAGCCGAAGCGGAGGCGGTTAACCCCGGCTTCATCAAGCGTATGCGTAGTGGTTACCCTCTGGTTAGGGTTAAGCTGGCAATGAGTGTGGATGGCAGAACGGCAATGGCATCGGGAGAGAGTCAATGGATTACCGGGGCGCCGGCACGGCAGGATGTGCAGCGCTTGAGGGCTCGAAGCTCTGCAATTATCACCGGCTCGGGAACGGTAAATTGTGATGACCCGGCTCTGACCGTGAGGGCGGAAGAGTTGGGGGTAGACGGTGCCACGCGCGCTGCTGAACGGCAACCGTTGCGTGTTATTGTTGACTCTGAAGGTGATATATCTTCGCAAGCCAAGCTACTCCAGTTGCCCGGTAAAACCATTATTGCGATGGCGAGCAACAAAGGGCTTGATGAGCAGCTCGATTTGAACAAAGTTGAATACAAGTCCTTTCCGGCCGAAAATGGCCGGGTAGATCTAAAACTGCTGTTAAGCTGGTTGGCTGCACAGGGCTGCAATGAAGTATTGATTGAAGCCGGAGCGACGCTGGCTGGGGCTTTTGTTTCACAACAGTTGGTGGATGAGTTGTGGGTTTATATGGCACCCAAATTGATGGGAAGTAAAGCACGCCCATTGATGTCGTTGCCCCTAGACAAAATGTCACAACAAGTTCCATTGGTACTGTCGGACTTACGAGTGGTGGGGGATGATATCCGTCTAATTTACCACCTGGATTCAGCGCTTAAGCCGTTGGTATAGCACTGATCATCGGATAGTGTTTCAGATTAAGAGTAGATTAAATGTTCACCGGTATAATCGAAGCAACAGGCCACATTGGCATTATCCGTTCCCAAGGGGGCGACAGTAGGTTATTTATTAAGTCGGGTGGGCTAGATCTATCAGATGTGAGGTTAGGAGATAGCATTGCAGTAAGCGGCGTCTGTCTGACCGTTACTGAACTCGAAACCAGTGGTTTCTGGGCCGATGTATCCAATGAAACCATGACCCATACACGTATGAGTGAGTATGTGGTAGGGGCGCGTGTTAATCTTGAAAAAGCGCTCACACTCGCGACCCGGCTCGGTGGGCATATGGTGAGCGGCCATGTCGATGGCGTGGGAACCGTGGTTGACCGATATGATGATGGCCGGTCTATTCGCCTGGTTATTGATGCGCCCGAAGCGTTGGCAAAGTACATTGCAGAAAAAGGCTCAATTACAGTCGATGGCGTGAGTCTCACGGTCAATTCGGTGTCAAAGGCTCAGTTTGTTTTGAATATTGTGCCCCATACGGCAGCAGAGACCATTATTGAAACGTATCGGCAGGGAAGTCGGGTGCACCTTGAAGTAGACCTTGTTGCTCGGTATCTTGAACGTCTGTTGACGTATCAGGCTGACGACATGTCACCTCAGTCACCCAATGAATCAAAAATTAGCCTCGATTTATTGGCAAAAAGCGGTTTTCTCAAGTAGTCAGTTGCGGCTATAGG
>JBFKTM010000648.1:0-2510 GCA_041636295.1 Oleiphilaceae bacterium | reverse complement strand
TAGTCAAAGTTATCCGACTGGTTGTACTCATCAACGTGCGTGCCGTAGATTGCGATGGTCGAAACATCATCATCTAGTGTTGGCTCGGTAGCAATCAGAATATTTTCTTGGCCTAACAGGAATAGCGAAGTCTGTGTAAAGTCTGTTTCCGGTAGGTATTGAGGGGGCTTGGGCTCAGCAACTGAATTTAAACTAGCGGTCAGTAATAACGAGTATAACGTCCATCTCGGTAGGCGCATAATGGGTGTCCGTACAAAAAATGCGCAGTATAACGGGGTTTTATGATTAATAATATCTATTTATATCAACTGATTATCACTATTTGAGCGCTTTTTTGGATAAATTACTATCTTTTCGAAAGCGCGACGGTGTCGTCCCCGACCAGCGCTGAAAAGCATGATTAAAGCTAGCGGCCTCCTGATAACCAAGACGGCTTGCAACCTCCTCAATCGGCAGGTTGGTCTGTTTTAACAGCAACTTGGCTTTTTCAAATCTCACACTGTCCAGAATCTTCTGAAATTAGGTCTCCTCACTCTTTAATTGACGTCTTAAGGTACGTTCTGCCAGACCAAAAGCCTCGGCAACGTCGACAATCGAGGGCAGTTCGTAGGCAAAAAGTTCCAGATGTTTACTGATCTTGCCGGAAAGCTGTTCAATGGATTCGGTGCGTTTGGCAATAATCTGATCGCACTGGGCACGATAAAAGTCAAAGGCGGTCTGGTTGGCATTAGGGAACGGGAGCGTCAGGTCGGTATTTTTGATGGCCAGTCGGCAATGGGGCTGATCAAATTTTACCGAGCAATTAAACAGCGTCTCGTAAGGCCTTATATCTTCCGGTTTAGGGTAGCTGAACCAGACCTCTTCCAGGGTAATCTCTTGCTCGATATTTTTAAGGATATCTTTGATCAGACGATAAGTGCCGGATACATCACGGTCGATGATAATTCGCTTTAATTTGTCGGGCATGGCCGACGGGTGAAAGCAGAGTGCGGTGGTGTTACTGCCTAACTCCAACCGAATCTCACCAAACAGATAGGTTATGCTTTGGTATCGAACACCAGTGCGGCAGGCTTCATAGGCATTTTCACAGGCCATCAGCAACATGGAAAAAGGGCCATAACCTACCAGCCCAAAACGTACGCCCAGCTTAATGCCAATGTAGGGATCGGAAACTTCGGCAAATAGTTCACTAAGAATCTGTAGCTCGGTGGAGCGCTCGATTTGCGCAAAAGGGTCCATTTTTTCGAGCTTTAAGCCATGTCGCTTGAGTACCGGTTGAGGTGAGTAGCCCATCGCTTCAAGGCCATTTACGGTATAAGCCAAACCCAATATCGAACGTGTTGTCATGGTGTTTTTCTTTGTTGATGTGGCCGAAATTATCAAATTTGCTCTTAACCTTAGCATATCTTTCGCCGGCTTGGCGCTTCTATACTGGTTATAAAGTGACAAATGTCACCAAAACAAAAACAACGAATCAGCGATTTTTGCTAGTACTACTTTGATTCAAGTGAGTTAGGGGATAAGAGGATCTATTATGGGTATCACAGCTAAACCGACCTCTCAAGCACAGGCTAACGATGTTGATGTGGTCATTCTTGGTGCCGGGTTTTCCGGTCTGTGTATGGCGATAAAATTGAAAGAGGCAGGCATTAACTCCTTTGTTATTCTGGAGAAAGCCAGTGAAGTGGGGGGCACTTGGCGAGATAACACCTACCCGGGTTGCGCGTGTGATGTACAGTCACACCTTTACTCCTACTCCTTTGAGGGCAACCCGGACTGGTCAGAGTCCTATGCCGGGTGGCAGGAGATCCAAGACTATATTTTACGCTGCACCGATAAATACCAGTTACGCTCTTCGATTCACTTTAATCAAGTGGTGAACGAGGCAATATTTGATCAAGCCAGCGGTTGCTGGAATATTCGTGCAAGTGGCGGCGCGCGCTACAAGGCTAAAGCCTTTATTATGGGGTCGGGGCCTTTGCATGTACCGGCTATCCCTAAAATTAATGGGCTTGATAAATTTAAGGGCAAGGTCTTCCACTCTGCTCAGTGGGATCACCGTTATGATCTTAAAGGCAAAAATGTGGTTTCTATTGGCACCGGGGGGAGCGCCATCCAGTATGTGCCAGAGATAGCTCCCGAGGTTAAACAGCTCTATGTGTTTCAGCGCACACCTGCCTGGGTGTTGCCACGAAATGAGCGGAAATATAGCAAGTTGGAGAAACAACTATTCAGGCGTTTCCCGATGGTGCGTAAACTGCACCGGGCGCGACTCTATCTGACCAATGAGGCGCGTGTCTTGCCGATTTTTCACCCGGCGCTGGCCAAGTCATTGTCGCGTTTTGCCAAGTGGCATATTCGCAGTAGCCTGAATGACGCGGAACTGGCCAAGAAGTTAACGCCGGATTACACCATTGGCTGCAAGCGTGTGCTGATCTCCAATAAATACTACCCCACGTTTAACCGTGAAAATGTAGAGCTGGTGACCGATGGTATTGCCGAGATAAAAG
>JBFKTM010000647.1:0-2517 GCA_041636295.1 Oleiphilaceae bacterium | reverse complement strand
TTGCCAGTGACAGAGCTTCTAAAGTGGTGTCGGCACTGCGGGCCTATAGTATCTATCAAGCCAATCGACAATTGGTGGATAGTGACCTACGAGAGAATTTGGAAATGATCATGACCCTGTATCACAATCAGTTTAAACAGGGCATTGAGATTATTCGGAACTATCAGGCTGCCCCTATTATTGCGTGCTACCCTGATGAGCTGGGCCAGGTTTGGAGCAATCTTATCTACAACGCGATGCAGGCCATGAATGGTAAAGGCACACTGACACTATCATTGAAGCAGCAAGAAGGCTATGCAGTAGTATCGATCAGCGACACCGGGCCAGGAATTCCTCCAGAGATCAGAAGGCAGATATTTGAACCATTTTTTACCACTAAACCAATGTCTGAGGGGACTGGCTTGGGTCTGCATATTGTTCGCCAGATCGTTGAACATCATCATGGTAAGCTGAGTGTCGAAAGTGAGGTTGGGTTAGGATGTACTTTTACGGTCAAGCTCCCTTTGAGACGGTTGAATGTTGAATAAAATGCATAAGGTTTTCAGGAGACCGTTACCCGGTAGGCGCGTTAGTATCAAGGCGGGGCAGTTCAGGGTTTTCACTCGGTTTGGATTATTGCTATTGGTGATCGGTGCGATGTTGGCACCACTGATAGCCGCTCAAACTCACACACCCGCGGGCGTGACTCGAGCGGGTCAACCTATTCCCTTGACGGCTCCAATCGAAGCGAAAGTGCCTGATAACCGGATTCAGGCTGGGCTGGTACTCATGATTACCGTGTTGATTGTGGTCGTGGTGTTGTTGGTACGCCAGTTGCAGCGACTTCAGTATCGCTATGAGCGGCGATTGGTTGGTTTAACGGAGCAACTACAGCAGCAAAATGCCTCTTCGGAACAGTTGAGCCAGTTGAATCAGTCATTTGTGGTGACTATGAGTCATGAGTTACGTACTCCGTTACATGGCATTCTCGGCGCGGTTCAGTTGCTAATCAAGGATCCCCATAGCTCATTCCAACACGAGTATGTTGAGCGCATCCAGAAATCTGCAGAGTTAATGAATACCTTGATCGAGAAAACATTGACCTTTTCGCGAATGGAGACCATCGGTATTAACCGGCAAGATGAACAATTTCTACTGCGCGAATTGCTTGATGAAGTGAGAGATATGCTGATCACTCTGGCAAAACAGAAGTCGTTGTTTTACGAGAATAACCTGGCAGTTGGTGTTCCTGAGTACGTTTATGCTGATCGCGGGCATCTCAGTCAAGTTCTGGTTAATCTGGTTGGTAATGCTATCAAGTATACGCAGAGCGGAGGTGTTTCGGTCAGGGTTATGAATGAAAGCTCGGATCAGGGAATACCGACTATTCGTTTTGAGGTGATCGATACCGGGAAAGGGATCTCGTGGCAGGCTCAGGAGAGCTTATTTCAACCTTTTTTTAGAGAGGATAGCAGTAATGCCAGTGGTGCAGGCCTTGGTCTATCAATATGTCGGCAAATTATGGCTGAACTTGGGGGCGAGGTGGGCGTTTTTAGTAGTCCGGGTGAGGGCAGCTGTTTCTGGTTTACGCTACCACTGCTTAACAACACGTTAGTTTCTACGTCTGAGTCTAATCACGCGCAATGCCCAACGCCTGAGTGGGGAAATAAACAGGATACAATTTGTGGTTTGAGAATCTTGGTGGTGGATGATGTAGAGACTAATCGTCAAATCGCTCGTGCGATGCTAAGTCAGGATAAGCATCAGGTAACACTTGCAGAGTCGGCGCAGGACGCGCTCAGTGAACTGGTCGATGCGGAGTTTGATCTGATCTTAATGGATATAAAAATGCCAGTAATGGATGGGGTCCAGCTAACCCGAATGTTACGACAACAGAACATTATTGCAGACTGTGTACCGATTATTGCAATGACGGCATTAGCAAATCCAGAACATGTCAGGCGCTATCTTGATGCCGGGATGCAGAATGTCTTAGCAAAACCAGTCAAGCTTGCTGTGCTGCAGCGCACGATTTATCAGACCATGGTAGTGAGTCGCCAGCGGGCGAACGATCATAGTGATCTCACTAATGACACCCCGGAGACTGCACCTCTGATTGGTATCGAGCAGCTTCAATCGATGCAGGAGTGTCTGAGTCAAGAGCGTTTTTTACATTATGTAGCTAAGGGAAAAACGCAGTGTAATGAAACCATGGCACTGTTACAGCGATCTGCCGCCGACCTAGATGCAGAACAGTATATCAAGTTGGCCCATAAATTAGCGAGCTCGACTTCCCAACTGGGTTTGTTACAGGTCGCAGCCCGTGCCTTGCGTATAGAATCTCAGGGACTGTTACCGCAGGAGGCCGCAAACGATACTGCTTTGACTGAGTTGCAACGTTGCTTGTTACAATCTTTCGATGCTCTGGAAGCTTATTATCCCAACTGATTCAACCGGTAGCCCTGCCGTGGTACGGTCAATATCAGTTCCTGCTCTGCATAGACTGCTTTTAATTTCTTACGCAGTCGATGAACCAAC
>JBFKTM010000646.1:0-2519 GCA_041636295.1 Oleiphilaceae bacterium | reverse complement strand
TGGCAATATTGTTATCGCTTACAGAGGTAGCGAACCACTATCGGCTGAAGACTGGGTGGAAGACATTGAACAGGTTTTCGGGTCTTCAGAACAATACCAACAAGCTTTAACTTTTGCCCGGCAATCCCTTGAAAAACTCAACAAATTCAATGCCACTCACAATAGCCGCAGAACACTTTCTTTTACAGGCCACAGCCTGGGAGGAGGACTAGCCACAGCTTCTGCCCTGGCAACAGGCTGCGAGGCAATTGTGTTTGATGCAGCTGGGCTATCACAGGGAACGATAAAGAATAACCAGCTAGACATCAAGCATGCCATTAACATCATAAATTTCAACGTTAAAGGCGATATCGTCTCCGATTGGAACGGTAAAATGGATAACACCACAATAGGTACAAACACACTGGGGGTCGTAGGCGATACCCTACAATACGGAAAAATTTACTGGCTTAAAGATGTCACTAAACGCGCAATTTTGATGGGGGGAATCATACCCGACGCATTTCCACCTGCAAAGTTATCAAAACAAACCCTTAATCACACCTGGCATGTGGTCAGTTATCAACTAAAGAACATGGAGTTTGTGCACACCAATAATTAGGACGTGTTAGCCCTTCATATTTATCGCTGTATCTGCGCACTATCTCAGTTTTCGTCGTTCCGACTTAAGGTCATTTAACTTACGATAGGCCATTTCTTTGTCTGACTTATAACGACGGTAGGTTTCATCTATTTCGTTTTGAATTCTTCGCCTTTTGTCGTAATACTTTTCCCGCTTATAGGGATGTTTACCCCAATCTCCCTGATAGGCCGTTTTTTTATGCTCGGCCATCTCATCATTCAATCGTTCACGCTTCTGGTTATAGTCATTGATTATCTTGTCGACATGTTTCTGTTGACGCTCAATCGCGCGATCCAGCTCCTTTTTGCGTCTCTCCTTCCCCATCGTGCTACCCATATCCTGCATGGAGTCTGTAGAGAACTGTGTGCCGGTGGGTTTGGTGGATTCACTCACGTCTACTTTTTCGGCAGTTTTACCGCAGCGGGTATCAGAAAAAACCGTTTTTCCATTAACCACACATTTGTAAATCGTGCCATAAGATTGCAAGGGTAGCAGCACGCTGACCAATAAGATGAGTACTTTCATGACTGCTCCCGTTTCGTGAAATTATGACGACGAGGATTCTGAAGGATTACGAAAGCGCTGTATCATAGTAATCACCCAGAGAATACATGCCCCGACCAACACACCAAAAAGTGCCGTAATCAGAGTAGGAATAATAGCCCCCAACACAGCCCCGAGAAGCGGGGTATACTCTGCGACTTCAACCGCATAATGCAACACTTCATGTGAATGCGGGATACCATGAACCAGTATGCCTCCACCTACCATAAACATAGCTATCGTTCCTACAATAGACAAGCCTTTCATTAGATAGGGAGCAGCCAATATGATTTTCCTGCCTATGGCTCGTTGAATGTCTGCCCAGCCACCAGCGTTGTCCTTATTCGCTAAATACAGCCCAGCATCGTCTAATTTCACAATACCGGCAACCAACACGTACACACCAATAGTCATGAGTAAGGCAATGGTTGAAACCACCAAAACCTGCATCATAAAAGCAGCTGACTGCACTGTTCCTAATGCGATAACAATAATTTCGGCCGACAATATAAAGTCAGTTCTTATGGCACCCTTAATTTTGGCTTTCTCAAATGCCACCATATCGACAGCAGGATTAGCGATGGCAGCTAGCTTTTGCTGATGTTTTTCTTCATCTTCATCCTGGGAATGCAGGTATTTGTGGGCGATTTTCTCAAAACCTTCGTAACAAAGAAATGCGCCCCCTAACATTAGTAGAGGGGTGATCGCCCAAGGCATGAACGCACTGATAAGCAACGCGCAGGGTACCAGAATCAACTTGTTTAAGAATGAGCCCTTAAATACCGCCCACACAACTGGCAATTCACGATCTGCCCTCACCCCTGTAACTTTTTCAGCATTCAAGGCAAGATCATCACCCAAAACCCCTGCTGTTTTTTTGGCTGCCACCTTTGACATCACCGCCACATCATCGAGTATGGTGGCAATGTCATCTATGAGCGCCAATAAACTTGTACCTGCCAAGAGTAACCTCCTTGTAATGAATATTTTGACTGTCGAAATTATTTTAACAGCATTATAGTTTTATAGTAATTGAGCACTTAGGTCCGAATTTGACAGTTTTTTACACGCCCCGTTCAGTTTCTCGCGATTAATGTTAACCAGTATACAGTTTATAACCCCGCTTTTTCTTATTCTGATTCGATTACACAAACAAAACAAAAACTCACACATACGAAAAATTGCGTAATCGAATTAAGCAAATGGTGACATCAATGGCAGTCTTATCAATTACCAATAAAGCAACAACAACAAAGTCAATAAAAACCAGCTCATTAGCCCTTACTCTGGGCATACTGCTCACAGGATGCGGTAATCTGAAAGTAGTTTCTTCTAGTGGCAACACTATTTATTC
>JBFKTM010000645.1:0-2528 GCA_041636295.1 Oleiphilaceae bacterium | reverse complement strand
CCGGTTGCGCAGTTGTTCAGGTGACAAATACGCAGATACTTACATCCCAGTGCGACCATCGGCATCGTTCCGAAACCGAAGCTTTCAGCGCCAAGGATAGCGGCCTTGACAACATCCAGCCCCGTCTTTAATCCGCCATCCGTTTGAAGACGAATCTTGCCTCTAAGGTCATTGCCACGCAGAGCTTGTTGCGCCTCACTTAGGCCTAGCTCCCAAGGAGAGCCGGCATAACGTACCGATGTTAACGGACTGGCCGCAGTACCACCGTCGTAGCCTGAAATCGTGATCAAATCAGCGTAGGCTTTGGCAACCCCTGCTGCGATCGTTCCTACACCAGGCTCAGACACCAACTTGACCGATACCAATGCGGTTGGATTCACCTGCTTCAAGTCGAATATCAGTTGTGCCAAATCTTCGATTGAGTAAATATCGTGATGCGGTGGAGGCGAAATCAGTGTTACTCCTGGCACGGAATAACGCAGAGTCGCTATCAATTTGTTGACCTTACCACCGGGCAACTGCCCACCTTCACCAGGCTTAGCACCCTGAGCCACTTTAATCTGGATAACATCAGCACTACTCAGGTAGTGTGGTGTTACACCAAATCGGCCAGACGCAACCTGTTTGATTTTAGATCGTTTATTCGTGCCATAACGGGCAGGATCTTCACCCCCCTCTCCCGAGTTCGACCGACCACCCAGGGTATTCATTGCCACTGCCAGCGCTTCATGAGCTTCTGGTGACAACGCTCCCAAAGACATAGCGGCTGAGTCAAATCTCGCCACAATGTTCGCCATCGGCTCAACATCACCTAGATCGATCGGAGTCTGACTATCAGACAATTTAAACAGGTCACGAATGGTTGCCACCGGGCGTTCGTTAACCAACGATGCATATTCCCGGTAAACCCCATAATCACCTGTCTGTACGGCCTGTTGAATGGTCCTGACTACATCCGGGTTATAGGCGTGATACTCGCTGCCGTGAATAAACTTCAGCAGACCGCCCTGAGAGATTGGCTTACGCTTCTTCCAGGCATCATCTGCTAACAGCTGCTGCTCAAACTGGAAATCATAATACGTCGCCCCTTGAATACGACTCGCCACGCCTTTAAAACAAAGTTCAACGACGTCATCCGCAAGACCAACCGCTTCAAATAACTGAGCACCACGGTATGAGGCAATTGTGGAAATCCCCATCTTGGAAAGGATTTTCATCAATCCTTTACCAATTCCCTTGCGATAGTTGTTCTTGGCCTCAATCGGGTCCATTAACATTTCGCCGGTATTAATAAGGTCATTCAGAACCTGGTAGGCAAGGTACGGATATACCGCAGTCGCACCAAAACCGAAGAGTACGGCAAAGTGATGAGGGTCACGTACAAAGCCACTTTCTACAACGATGTTCGAATCGCAACGCAAACCTTTATCAACAAGGTGATGGTGAACGGCACCCGTCGCCATAAATGCGTTAATCGGCAACTTACCTTGCGATAGGTTACGATCACTCAACACAAGAATGACATTACCCTCTCGAACGACTTGTTCAGCCTCATCACAGACCGCACGGATCGCAGCCTCTAACCCTTGCTCAGGGCTGTAGCTCAACTCAATACGGGTAGAATCAAAACCGGCAGACTTTTTGTCCAACAAGCGAGAGAACTTAGCCGGTGATAGCACAGGCGTGCTTAAGATGACACGCTTGGCATGCTCGGGCGTCTCTTCAAATACGTTACGTTCAGCACCAATGCAGGTCTCCAACGACATAACAATTGCTTCACGCAAAGGGTCGATTGGCGGATTGGTAACCTGAGCAAATTTTTGACGGAAATAGTCAGCAACCGAACGAACACGCTCGGAAAGCACAGCCATCGGGGTGTCATCCCCCATAGAGCCAACCGCTTCCTGACCACCTTCGGCCAATGGTCGCAAAATCTGATCTCGTTCTTCAAATGACACTTGGAACATTTTCATATGAGTTTTCAACTCATCTTGTTCCATCACCTCAAAGTCAGGCGTCGCTTTGCCAAGCGTGGCCTCCAGGCGTGTTGCATTCTCACGCAACCACTGCTTATAAGGCTGTGCCGTTTTGAGCATCTGATCTACGTCTTGGGTGTGCAAGACTTTGCCCGTTTGCGTATCAACCGCCAGTATCTGACCCGGCCCTACACGGCCTTTTGCAACAACATCTTCTGGCTGATAGCTATAGGTACCAATTTCTGACGCCAGTGTGATATAGCCATTTTTGGTGATCACCCAACGCGATGGTCGCAAACCGTTGCGATCCAACAAACAGACAGCGTATCGGCCATCAGACATTACGACGCCAGCCGGGCCATCCCATGGCTCCATGTGCATGGAATTGTATTCATAGAAAGCGCGGAGATCCGTATCCATGGTATCAACATTCTGCCAGGCAGGCGGAATCATCATTCGAACGGCACGGAAAAGATCAACACCACCCGCCAACAGGACCTCCAGCATGTTATCCATACTGGAAGAGTCAGAACCTACCCGGTTAACCAATGG
>JBFKTM010000644.1:0-2529 GCA_041636295.1 Oleiphilaceae bacterium | reverse complement strand
GCCAGTTTTATCTCATGCCCTTGTTCGCGCCAGATTCCGGCTTGTTTACATGCTTCGTCAAGCACCCAATTGCCAATAGGAATGATGGTGCCATTACTTTCGGCGATCGGGATAAATAAATCCGGCGGCACATAGCCGCGTGTCGGGTGAACCCAGCGAAGTAAAACTTCTGCTCCAATAATGGCATCGGTTTTATAGTCGATTTGAGGCTGAAATACGACATGAAATTCATTGTTGGTCAGTGCAGTGGATAGGTCTTTTTCGAGCTGTTTACGCTCTCTCATTTCACTATCAACACTTGCAACATAAAACTGAAATTGATTTCTACTAACCGTTTTAGCCAGCGTCATGGTCTGTTCAGCTTTTTGCAGAAGCTCATCTGCATTGACACCATCGTCTGGAAAAATAGTGATGCCAATAGTAGTAAACAAGTTGATGTCGTTGTTTTCAATGTTGAATGGCTTGCTTAAATTTTGCAGCAGATTTTCTGCCAATGCTGCAGCGTTATAGGCGTTGTGGATATTGTATTGTATTAATGCGAATTGATCGCCACCGAGTCTGGAGGCGGTGTGCAGCGCACCATTATGGTTGGTGAGTCTGTCTGCAAAGGCTTGTAGCAGGCGGTCTCCGATATTGTAGGTGAACTGGCTGTTGATCGATTTGAAATCATCTATGCCACAGCAGAGTACCGCTACCTTTTGACCAAGACGTATCGCATCGTCTAATGAGCTCTGCAGGTGGTTTCTGAACATAAGCCGATTCGGTAGGCCCGTTAAGGGATCATACTGAGATAGCTTTAGCACTCTTGCTTCGGCTGCTCTTCGTTTTTGCTGATTGTCTGAAATCTCTTTTAGTAGGTCATTTGCAGTGCTTACCCAGATGCCAAGCTCGTCACCTTCGTGTTTTTTCGGAGTGGGGATAGTCTGACGGCCAGGCTCTGAAGGATTTACCTTAAGCAATGATTGAATGATGCTAGATAATGGACGAGTCAGGAGGTAATGGTATACAAGGTATAATATCGCTGCCAGTATGGCTGCCCGAAGTATGCCTGAGGCAAAAACAATCCAGGAGCGATCAAGGAATACGCCTGATTTATAGGCCGTATCGATGGTGATGACGAGGTCACCGTAATAGACGGGGTCCGGTTCTTCTTTAATTAATTTGATGCTGTATTTTTTTTCTTTCTCAAAAATCGGGTCAGTTAACCAGCGAAAAGGTGTTTCTTGGAGTGCTCGACTTTTTTCGGCCAGAATACTTTCATCGGGGTGGCCAATCCCTGCATAACGAATTTCTCTTTGCTGAAAGAGGCCTTCAACTACCTGTTCTGCGAGTTCCGGATCAATACTATAAACGGCTTGGGTGGCGGGGTCTTTGACAACGTCGAGTATTTGGGTGGCCTGGTTGTCAAGCTCATCCATTGCGCGCAGAGCATCGAGCAGTATTTGACCCATACTAAGTACTCCGCCAGCAATTAGGGCGGTCATCATGACCCATCGAAGTAATCTGATGGATAAGCTATGGCTAGGCAGATGCGTTGAAATCATTAGCTCATTTATTATTTAAATAAACACAGTGAAAAACTTGGCGAAAATCAAATGACTATCAGTGCAGTGTAGTAAAAAAATGGGAGTGGGGATAGGGGGTAAAGGTAACGAATTGCTAACAGGGCATTGAGATAAGGCTGCAGCAGTGCAGCCTTATCTATGTCAACGACGCGTCTGGCTTTGTGATACTTAAGCGGCCAGGTTCTGCGCAACAAACTCCCAGTTCACTAAATTCCAGAAAGCATCCAGATAAGTAGGGCGGGCGTTACGGTAATCGATGTAGTAAGCGTGCTCCCACAGGTCGACAGTCAACAGTGCTGTTTGACCTTCGGTCATGGGTGTGCCTGCATTGCTGGTATTTACAATTTCCAGTGATCCATCTGCATTCTTAACTAGCCACGTCCAGCTTGAGCCAAAGTTGTTTACTGCTTTGTCGTTAAGCTGCGCCTTAAACGCTTCAAAAGAGCCAAATGCGGCATTGATTGCGTCAGCAACCGCGCCTTCTGGAGCTCCACCACCATTCGGGCTTAGGCAGTTCCAATAGAAGGTATGGTTCCAAATTTGAGCTGCATTGTTAAATACAGGGCCACTAGATGTTTTAATAATCTCTTCCAGTGTTTTGCCTTCGAATTCTGTACCTGGAATCATGCCATTAAGTTTGTCGACGTAAGTCTTGTGGTGCTTGCCGTAATGATATTCCAGTGTCTCAGCAGAGATGTGGGGTGCCAAAGCATCTTGTGCGTATGGTAGAGCAGGTAGTTCAAATGCCATGCTAGTTTTCTCCATTGGTTTTCTGTCAGGAATCACATAATCAAGATTTGACGGAGTGCTTTTTGAATGCTGCTATTTTTTGATCTACATCAAATCCATAGTTTGTGGCGAAATAATAGCATTGAAATCGTGGCTTATCTATACCTATAAAAAATAAGGTTTTTTAGAATAAAGTGGGAGGGGCAAGGCGGCTATCTATTAGCCACCTTTCGTG
>JBFKTM010000643.1:0-2535 GCA_041636295.1 Oleiphilaceae bacterium | reverse complement strand
TCACTGCTTCCCCTTTATAAAAGGAGTTAACTATCTGACGTGCGGCTCTGGCACCCGTATATGCGAAGGCTTTTTTGGCAAAATATATATTAGGTAGTGTGAAAACGAGCCCACCCAGCAATGCTGAGTACGCTGCTACCTGATCTTTTAGCAAAAAACCGATACTTAGTATCAGGGTAGCTCCCAACTGAACCCCAATTAACCGGTATATTGCTGGACGCTTAATTCCAGAAGCTGCTTTTTTACCGCTCATGCACTCTCACTAATCTAATGCATTCTCGTTAAATAAAATGCTCTGGATAAATCAAATTTATCCACAGGCTTCTACAATCATGCGATTCCGCTTTTTAACCCCCGCCAAACATGGTGATTTTTTATTGCCGCCACCATCAGGCGACGCAGATTATATTGATTAAATCCTCAGCATTCAACAAAAAAGGGGGGATTATCGTTGTTTCAATGTAAAATAGTTGATTATTTTTTAACCCACTAAAACGATCACAAAATAATCAAAATACAACTTGTATAACACTATAGAAAAGACACCTACATATAGTGGAAAAATTGTTTTAAACGACTGTTTTATTACAACTATGTATTTTTAGAGTAAAAAATAAAGTTTTATTTTTTTGCGATATATCACTTATTTTCGCAGCAGAAATGGGTTACTTAATATGATCCAGAATGCCATCGAGTTCATCCAGGCTATTGTATTGAATCACCAGTTTTCCCTTACCTTTAGCGGTGTGATTAATAGCGACCTTTGCACCTATTTTTTCTGATAACCCTTCCTGTAAACGATTAATATCCGGGTCAATCTTTTTCGGCACTTTCGGGTGCGCCTGCTCTTCCAGCAGACGCCTCACTAGAGCTTCTGTCTGGCGTACGGAAAGCGATTTGGCAACCACCTGACGGGCCGCCTGAAGCTGTAACTCTGAAGGTAATGACAACATAGCGCGACCATGCCCCATTTCGAGATCACCATGCTCCAGCATCACTTTTACCTCACTGGATAAACCGATCAGCCGCAGTAAATTAGTAACCGTTGAACGAGACTTCCCCACCGCTTTAGCCACTTCTAGCTGGGTCAGTTCGAATTCATCCTGTAGGCGTTGCAGTGCCATCGCCTCTTCCATTGCATTAAGGTTTTCACGCTGGATATTCTCGATTAACGCCATCGCCACGGCGGCTTCGTCAGGTACGTCACGAATAATGGCTGGGACTCGATCCAGACCCGCTAACTGTGTGGCTCGCCAGCGACGCTCACCGGCGATAATTTCATAACGACCTTCGGTAATGGGGCGCACCACGATAGGCTGCATAATCCCCTGTTGACGAATTGACTCTGCTAACTCTTCCAGCGCTTCCGGGTCCATATCTCGACGTGGCTGATATTTTCCACGCTGCACCAGATCAACGGGCAAATCACGTAGCTCACCATCCTGTGTTGCTTCGGCCTGGAGATTAACTTTCGAACCGGCTAATAATGCGCCTAATCCTCTTTCTCCCAATCCTCGTTTCTTTGCTGCCATGATCTACCTTAACGTTATCCACATATTGTTATAGGGTGTATTTGCGCGCCGCAAGTTTCAGGCCGGCTCTGCGGCTCTTTCTTTGGCTTTGGTTTTACGAACAACCTCACCGGCCAAAGCCAGGTATGATAGCGCCCCTTTAGAGCCCTTGTCGTATTTTAACGCGGGCAAACCATAACTCGGTGCCTCCGCTAAACGGATATTTCTCGGGATGACCGAGCCATAGACCTGATCACCAAAATATTCCTTCAATTGTGACGAAACATCCCGCGTTAAACTGTTACGAGGGTCATACATGGTTCTCAATATGCCTTCGATCTCAAGCCCCGGATTGATCGTTTCACGAATTTGCTCAACCGTATTCATGAGGGCTGCCAACCCCTCCAAGGCGTAATATTCACACTGCATCGGAATAATAACGCTATTGGCAGCAGACAACGCGTTAACCGTCAGCATGTTCAGTGAAGGGGGGCAATCAATAAGAATAAAGTCGTACTGCTCCCGAATCTGGTTCAACGCCAACCGTAAACGATGCTCGCGACCAATTTCATTTAACAGCTCAACTTCAGCCGCAGTCACATCACCATTCGCCGGCAATACATCAAACCCTGCGGCCTCAGAGGTTACAATCACCTCTTCAATCGTGGCTTTTTTAGTCAACACATCGTAGGCGGTTTTATCCACATCATTTTTATCAACACCGCTCCCCATGGTGGCATTACCTTGTGGATCAAGGTCGACCAGTAATACCTTCCGCTTGGTAGCGGCAAGCGAGGCAGATAGGTTAACGCAGGTCGTTGTCTTACCTACTCCACCTTTCTGATTGGTAACGGCAAATATACGCGCCATACCTGTGTCTCCTTTTACCTATCTGCGATAAATTGATGTAGATACCTATCCGGTATCATAACCTAATCAGCGGTTTTACGAATAATAATTAAATGCCGTTCACCATCACAACCTGGAACATCAAGGGTGTGACTCGTTTCAACCTGATAACCAC
>JBFKTM010000642.1:0-2551 GCA_041636295.1 Oleiphilaceae bacterium | reverse complement strand
TTCTACGAGGGATTAGGTACCAGCAACGCCAATATTATTGCCGGGGTGTTGTCTGCGGTGATTGATAATATTCCCGTTATGTTCGCCATTTTAACCATGAGTCCGGACATGGATGTGTTTCAATGGTTACTGGTAACCCTTACTGCAGGGGTTGGGGGAAGTCTACTTTCCATTGGCTCCGCTGCAGGGGTGGCATTGATGGGGCAGTCGAATCATTACACCTTTATGATTCACCTCAAATGGTCTTGGGCCATCGCTTTAGGTTACGGCTTGAGTATCTGGGTTCATTTTTTGTTGAATGGGCCGGTGTAGCGAGTGGAGTCGGCGCGGCTGGTTTGCGGCTCAACAGCGTGACCAGTAATGATGCATTGGTTCCGTCCGGAAAGTTTGGCTCGGTAAAGAGCGCTATCGGCTGTCTGCATTAGCTCGGTGCGCTGAACGCCGCTGCCGGGGTGATAGATACTGGCCCCGGCACTGGCTGTGATGTGGTCTGAAATTGCAGAAGAGGGGTGTGAAATCGCCAGCTGCTCAATAGCCGGGCAGATATTTTCGACTCGTCGCAATAAGTGCGCCTCATCGCCATCCGACTGAAAAAGCACTAGTAAAAACTCTTCACCGCCGAAGCGCACAACCAGATCATCGCTGCTTTGGCGCAAGTTCAGTAATCCATTTGAGACCGTAATCAAGCAGCGGTCGCCTACCAAATGCCCCAGACTATCGTTGTAGTGCTTAAAGTAGTCGATATCCAGAATGACGAGCGCCAAGAGGCCATGATCTGCTTCCGCTTTCTGCATTAACTCCGTTAGCCGTTCGTCAAACCCGTGTCGATTATAGAGGCCGGTGAGCTGGTCGGTTTCTGCCAGCCGTTGCAGCAATAACTGATTTAAAAAATCACTTTTAGTTTTTCGGTCATAGTTCCAGCTGTGCAAGCTTCCTGCGACGTTAAATATGGCCAGATAGACGGCACCATGAACCTGTTTTTCAGTCGACCATCCTAGCAGCAACGTCAATGCCAGGTAGCCCAACGCAACAACGACACCGCAGAAGGTTTTGTGAGTTTGATAGAAGCCGGGAACGATATAAAGAATAAAGGTAAATAACAGCAAACCGTCGACGCGAAGCTGATAACCGATGGTGCTGTACTGGTAGATATTTATAAGAATGCTGAAGCCAATCCAGAATGCTGCGAACAGAATCCAGCGATCCAATCGTCGATTCATTGTGCTTGAGTAGCTGCAACCATAGAGCCAAAGCAGGGGAGGAAAGCAAATGGCGGCACGCACCCACAGGATGTTCGGGAGCGACGGATGATGCCAGCCCAGATATTGTAGGTCCCACAGCATAAAAATAACGATGACCACAAATGCGACGCCAATTGCGATGCGCTTAACGGTTAGTTGGCTACGATTATAGGTCAGCAAATAATGCCGTTCATCCTGTAGTTTTGCTTGGTTCATGTTGTGTTTCAGTGTGAATGGTTATTAATCTGTCTCAACCTTCATGCCGATTACGAGTCGGTATGGCGCGACGAAGTGTTGGTGACGCTGCGTTATTGGGAGATGGTCAGGGTATCTCTTATTGTTGTCTATTAAGACTAGCAGATAGGGCTGCATTGCGAAGGGTTAATCCTGTGGCTCGAATAGAAACTTTACGACGAATCTCTGTATCAGGAAACCATTCAGGCAAAAAAGGGATAAATCGTCCATACTTTCTCTAAGTTAATCTTAAAATTGTAGCCTGGCTTTTCTCAGCCAACCGCTACAAAGGAGGTCGATATGGACCACGCGCATGATTACGCTAAACCGTCGTTTAGCAATCCGGCGGGGACCGATGGCTTCGAGTTTGTCGAGTTTTCGTCTCCGGCGTCAGGGCAGCTAATTGCTCTATTTAAACAGTTGGGCTTTCGCCCGTTTGCCCAGCACCAAACACGCCCTTTAACCTGGTTCAAACAGGGCGATATCCATTTTCTTGTGAACGAAGAGACCCACGGTTTTGCGTCGGAGTTCTCTCAACAGCATGGCCCCTCTGCCTGTGCTATGGGGTTTAGCGTGACGGATGCTGAAAAAGCTTACCAGTATGCACTGCAACAGCAGGCCAGGCCATGCAAAAGGAAGCGGCTGGAGTTTCGGGTACCGGCCATCTATGGCATTGGTGATAGCGTGCTCTATCTAGTTGATGAGGCCGGTAGAGAGCGGCTCTATCAAGAGCAGTTCGCGCCTATAACCGGCAGTGCCGAGCCAATGGATGTGGTTGGGTTAACCTATATTGATCACCTGACCCATAACGTCCATCGGGGGCATATGGACCCTTGGGCTGAATTTTATCAAAGGGTTTTTAACTTTCGTGAAATTCGCTATTTCGATATCAAAGGAGAGTTGACAGGCCTGCATAGTCGGGCCATGACGAGCCCTTGTGGGAAAATCCGAATTCCGGTGAATGAGGGCACCGATGACCAATCCCAAATCGAGGAGTTTCTGCAGCAGTATCATGGTGAGGGTATACAGCATATTGCGTTGGGTACCGATGATATCTATCAAACGGTCACTCGGCT
>JBFKTM010000641.1:0-2554 GCA_041636295.1 Oleiphilaceae bacterium | reverse complement strand
TAACTGGGTGATTAATCATTTTCAACACCCGGCGGAACCAGTTTTATCTCCTCTAAACCATCAGAGGCAATGGTATAAAGACCTTCCTTACTATTTTTAACTTGTAGTTTCAGTGAAAAAGGCGTTACCTCACCGCTTGAGAGCAGCATCATATCTGGTTTTTTTGAATCATCATTTTCCTTACCCAGTATACGCACTTCATTGCCTTCACGTTGAAACTCCACCCCTAGCCAATCAGGAAGCTTTCTACTTTTAAGTGACGCTACCGTGGAGCCTGACCACTGCTCCTTCTTCTCGTCATATTGCAAAAACTCATAGCTGTCATCATCAATGATAAAACCAACTTCAGTGTTTGATAAAACCGCTTCATCGGAAGCCATTCGCAATAATGCGTGCAGTCGCTTTGATTCATTCTCTAGCTCTCGTTGCAGTTTTCCGCTACCGAGCGTAAACACCGCTACCCCAGTCAGCAACCCCAGCAGCACCATCACTACCAGAATTTCTATTAGCGTAAATCCTCGGTTGCGCATGATCATAGCGACGGTTCAACGTTT
Source organism: Oleiphilaceae bacterium (assembly GCA_041636295.1). Taxonomy (GTDB): domain Bacteria; phylum Pseudomonadota; class Gammaproteobacteria; order Pseudomonadales; family Oleiphilaceae; genus Alkalimarinus. The sequence goes on along the minus strand of JBFKTM010000641.1, from coordinate 2,000 downwards.
AAATTGAAGAGAATCAAAAAAATTACTACTCTTTAATATCCCAATTTCCAATATCAGCCCCATCTTCTTCTCCCCCTTCTTTACCATCTGAACCAAGAGAGTACAGGTCGAAAGGGCCATTTACCCCAGGACTGATATACTGGTAAGGGTTACCCCATGGGTCTACTGGTACGTTTTTCATGTAACCATCTTTGTTCCAGTTTTTGGGTTCCGGAAATCCGCTAGGCTTCGACACCAGCCCCTCTAACCCCTGCTCGGTGCTGGGGTAGCTGAAGTTATCCAGCTTATACAAATCCAGCGCATTAGAAATTTCCCGGATTTGTGTTTGTGCAACCGTTATACGGGCCTGCTCGCCTCGACCCAGAATATTAGGTGCTACCACCGCAACGAGAAGCCCCAAAATAACCATAACCACCATAATTTCGATTAGGGTAAAGCCACGTTGTTGATATCTAGTCTTCATTTTAATTTTCCTGAATACGACATTGGTTCAATAGTAAAAAGGTTAGCCCGATAAGACTAACCTACAAGGTTGCTCATACTTAATATCGGTAGCATTATTGCCAACACAATTATTAGTACCACGCCCCCCATAAATAACAGCATCAATGGCTCAAACAATCCAACAATCGTTGATATCAGGCCTTCCAGATCGTTTTCCTGATTTCGCGCGGTTCTTTCAAGCATTTGATCCAGCTCTCCGCTGGATTCGCCACTTGCTATCATATGAAGCATCATTGGCGGGAAGTATCCGGTACTCTCCAGTGAATTCTTAAGACTTGAGCCTTCGCTCACCATGACAGCCGCTTCCATGACCGAGGACTTTAGGCAGTCATTGGATAACACTTCGCCGGATATACGAATGGCCTCAACCAACGGCACTCCGCTGCTGTTTAAGATACTTAACGTACTGGCAAAACGTGCGGTATTCATCCCCTTTGACATTTTAGAGATGAATGGAGCTGACAGTATTTTCTTGTGCACCGAAAAACGAAATTTATCTTTCTTAAGCAGATAGTTAAACCCGAACACTACGGCTGCTAACGCAACAAGGATATAAACACCCCAATGGGTTAAAAATCCACTGACTACTAACAATCCTTGTGTCAGCGCTGGAAGCTCCTGACCATTATTGATGAACACTTCAATGATATCAGGCACAACATAAGTAAGCAGGAACACTACAATAGAAATCGCCACGACCGACAGAATGACCGGGTAAATGGCCGCAAGCTGGATTTTTTGCCTGGCTTGCTGGCGAGACTCGGTATAGTCAGCTAAGCGGTTGAGGACAAGATCCATATGACCCGCGTGCTCTCCGGCCGCTACCGTGGAGCGATACAGTTTCGGAAATGCATTAGGAAACTCAGCCAAGCTGTCTGCTAACGTGTGGCCTTCCAGTACTCTGGCCCTGATAGCCAGCATCATGCTTCGTATACGGGGTTTATCGTTTTGATCGGAAACCGCTCTGAGTGCTTCTTCCACAGGGATGCCCGACTGAATCAAGGTCGCAATTTGCCGGGTGATAAGTGCCAAATCCTTAACACTGAGCCCCCGTCCGCGCGCCGAAAAGCCACTGGCGCGATTTTGCTTTTCAACAGTCTGCTCTACCGAAAGAGGCACCAATCCTTTGTCTCGTAATTGCTGGCGAACTTGACGTGCGCTATCGGCCTCTATAACACCTTTCTTCTGCCGCCCCTTTTCATCAAGCGCTTTGTAATCAAACGCAGCCATCAATTACTCCCTGTGAGTGACACGTAGCACTTCTTCAATTGATGTCACGCCGGCAAGAATCTTCGAGACACCATCGGCATGGATGCTAGGCCCACATTCACGGGCATACTGCTCTAACTCTAACTCACCTGCCTGACGATGGATGAGGCTTCGCATCCCCTCATCAATATCAATAACCTCATAAATACCCATTCGCCCACGGTAACCCAAATGGTTACACTCTGGACACCCTTTGGGGCGATATACCGTCGGTGGGGTTTGGTGAT
>JBFKTM010000640.1:0-2556 GCA_041636295.1 Oleiphilaceae bacterium | reverse complement strand
CTTCGCAGGGGGAGGAGTTTAATGTGCCAGCATTTGTCAACTGTACACAGCCCATTGATCGCAGTGTTGCTTAGGGTCAGGAATTACTAGGGGTCAGAGTAGGTAACCTACTCTGACCCCGGTTGGTGCTGACCCCGGTCGGTGTGGCTCAGGTTGGTATTGATGTCGGGTTAAAACCCGACCTACAGTTATATGCATGTGATTTGTAATTCTATTTTTCAATAAGTCTGAACGTTAGATTAATCCGCGGACCAACTACTTTTTTCGTTTTGGGCACTTGGTGATACCAGTGATGCTGGAGCGACCCTGCCATCAGTAATAAAGAGTTATGGGGGAGGTTGAGTTTGATGGTTTCGTACTTGCGTGATTTGTGTCGGAGTTGAAACTGGCGGGTTTCGCCTAGAGATACCGAGGCGATTACCGGGTCGTTCCCAAGTTCGGGTTCATTGTCCCGGTGCCATGACACGCTGTCACTGCCATCGCGATAGTAGTTTGCCAGTACGCTGTTGAAGCGCTGTTGGGTGAGGGTTTCAATCTGCTGTTTTATCTGAAGCAGCTCTTCGGTCCAGGCTTGAGGGGGGAGAGTGATACCGGAGTAGCTGTAGGTACTCTCTTGATCACCATACCAGGATTGCAAGCGAGGGATGGGTATCAACTTGCCATGCATGGAGACTTGGTCTTGTTGCCAGTTCAATGACTTGGTCAGCCTTGAAAACAGCTCGTGGGACTCCGTTGACGAAAATAACGGGTGCCACAGTGATAGCTCGCCATCAGCAATGGAGATTGATTTTTTATAGGGCTGCTCTTCAAATAATGAGTCTGTCATGAGGTTATTCTAACACCCATGCGATGGGGACCCCAATTCCCGGGACGAGATTCAAACAAACCGGGTAATCGGGTGCCGCAACGATTGCAGCACTGGTTTTCATCAAGGTTCCATTCACCCAGTTGATACCAGTCCCGTTCGATCAGGCGTTGACCGCATTGATGGCAATAGGTACTGCTGCCATCGGCATCGTGAACATTGCCGGTGTAGACGTAACGTATGCCATTACTAATAGCGATCTCTCTTGCTCGTGTCAGGGTGGAGGGGGGCGTGGGGGGCACGTCCATCATCTTCCAGTCTGGGTGAAAGGCGGTAAAGTGTATCGGTACGTCGGGGCCGAGATTAGCGATGACCCAGCGGGTCATATCATTGATCTCTTCATCGGAGTCGTTTTCTCCGGGAATCAGTAAGGTTGTTATTTCGAACCAGACATTGGTTTCATGCTTCAAATAAGTGAGTGTATCCAATACATCCTTCAAGTGACCGCCACAGAGCTTAAAGTAGAACTGCTCTTTAAATCCTTTCAGATCAACATTAGCTGCGTCGATATACTGATAAAATTCAGTTCGCGCCTCTGGGCAGATATAGCCAGCGGTAACCGCAATGCTTTTAATGTCGCGCTTTCGACACTCTTTGGCCACGTCGATGGCATATTCCATAAAAATGACCGGATCATTATAAGTATAAGCTATGCTGCGACAGCCCAAGGAGACGGCTTTAGCAGCGAGGGTCTCTGGCATGGCACTGTCTGCCAGTGTGTCCATCTCCCTAGATTTGCTCATATCCCAGTTCTGACAAAACTTACAGGCCAGATTACAGCCTGCCGTACCAAACGAGAGTACCGGTGTGCCTGGCAGGTAGTGATTGAGCGGTTTTTTCTCAATAGGGTCTATGCAGAAGCCGGAGGAGCGGCCGTAGGTTTTAAGCACGACCTTATGGTCTTCGCAGGCTCTTACAAAACAGAGCCCTTGTTGGCCTTCTCGTAACTTACAGGCCCTGGGGCAGACATCGCACTGTACACGTCCGTCTTCCAGAACGTGCCAATACTTGGTTGGAAAACTGGCAGGAGGCGCTATCTTTGAGTTCATAACTCATATACCGGATAATGTGAATGGTCTTTCCGTGCAATATTGTCCTCATCAATAGTTAAGTTATGGGCGATTTTTCGAATAATTCAAGGTAAGGATTGGCGGCGGGCTTTTACAGTGATGGCCGGTAGCGGTATTATCGAAAGGCTACTGAATGTAATGTCCCGTTAACGTAATGTTTTAGTTGGTTTAATGAGGTTCCTGTTGAATATTGTCTCCTTTGCGCTACGCAGTTTGGCCCTTTTTTTAGTATGTCTGTCGACGGCTTTGGCGGTAAGTAAACCACAGCCTGTTCTCTTGATGGGAGCAAAAACCCAAGGGGGCGTGATGATTGGTCAGGTAGAGCCTGGAGCTGAGGTTTATTTAGGTGATACGCCCGTTAAAGTCTCAAACGAGGGCATTATTGTGTTTGGGTTTGGGCGTGATGCTGAACTGTCTCAAACGCTTACAGTCATTTCACCAGAGGGTAAAAAACAGGTAGAGCCCATTCTGCTTGCGAAGCGTGACTATAAAATACAGCGGGTTAATGGTATCTCTAAAAAAATCATGAATCCGAGCACGCAGAACCAGGCCCGCTCACGGGCAGAAGCCGCCTTGGTGCGAGGTGCGCGAGCGGTTGATTCAGATCGCCAGGATTTTATG
>JBFKTM010000639.1:0-2562 GCA_041636295.1 Oleiphilaceae bacterium | reverse complement strand
ATAAACTTAAAGATTACTGTGCTGTCACATCATCCAACACATGGTTCCTGAATGAGATAAAACGACGGGACAATGCCATACAGACGGGCTTCGTGGCCGAGTATCGCTTCCCGAATCCCATGAACACAGCCAAAAAACTGGGGTGTAGCTATTTGTGCCTGAACTACACACTCTGTACCGAAAGTCTCGTTAAAGAGGCCAAAATATCGGAAATTCAGGTATCGTGCTGGACCGTAAATAGCATCCATGAAATGTTGTTACTAAGAGATAAAGGCGTCGACAGCATCATTACCGACTACCCGACGAGCGCGTTAATGTACTTTGAAAATCATGGCATGGTGACCAGCTAAGGGATATATAAGACAAAAAGGCCGGATCTTACGCCGGCCTTTTTTGATTAAAATATTCGATTTAGCCCATTCAATGCAGCAACACGATACGCTTCGGCCATGGTTGGGTAGTTGAAGGTTGTGTTGATAAAGTAATCTAACGTATTCGCCTCCCCTTCCTGGTTCATAATGGCTTGACCAATGTGCACGATTTCCGCTGCCTGGTCTCCAAAACAGTGAATACCGAGAATTGCCTTAGTATCACGATGGAATAATATTTTCAGCATTCCCACAGGCTCACCGGTAATCTGTGCACGAGCCAGATCTTTAAAGAAGGACTGACCTACTTCATAGGGCACTTTCTCATCTGTCAATTGACGCTCGGTTTTACCGACAGAACTGATCTCTGGAATGGTGTAGATTCCCGTAGGTACATCGTCTACAAACCGGAAGAAGCTATCGCCTACTAATTCAGATGAAGCTGCTCGCCCCTGATCGTAGGCAGCGCTGGCAAGCGCAGGCCAGCCAATGACATCACCTACGGCATAAATATGATCAACATTGGTACGGTATTGTTTGTCTATCGTCAGCTGTCCGCGAGAGTTGGGCTCTAGCCCTATATTTTCAAGACCTAGATTGTCAGTATTACCACTGCGTCCATTACACCATAAGAAGGCATCCGCCTTGATTTTCTTACCTGACTGTAAGGTGACGACCACGCCATGCTCTTCGCCTACTACCGATTCATACTCTTCATTATGGCGAACCAGCACGCCATTGTTTCTCAGGTGATAGCTAAGCGCATCTGAAATTTCATCATCAAGGAATGACAGTAATCGATCTCCCGGGTTGATGAGGTCAACCTTTACCCCCAAACCGGCAAATATAGACGCATATTCCGAACCGATAACGCCGGCACCATAAATAATCAAGGTTCGCGGCGTGTGGCTAAGTTTCAGTATCGAGTCACTGTTGTAAATTCGAGTGTGACGGAAATTAATATCTGGCGGCAAATAAGGGCGCGAACCTGTCGCAATAACAACATTCTTTGCATTGATAACTTCAGTTGCCGTCTGAGAACCACGCACTTCAACCCTGTGAGCATCAAGAAAATGAGCCGTGCCGGTGAACAGATCTACACGATTGCGTGCATAAAATTGAGTACGTAACTTAACCTGCTTCGAAATAACCTTTTCGGCGTTCTTTAAAACGCGGGGGAATGAGAACCATCTTGGCTCACCAATATCACGAAACATACTATTAGTGTTAAAGGTAATGATCTGCTTAACGGCGTGTCGCAAAGCTTTGGATGGTATTGTTCCCAAATGCGTACAATTACCTCCAACCATCTCTTTGTTTTCAATTATCGCAACTCTTTTGCCATTTTTCGTAGCATTCATCGCGGCCCCCTCACCGGCCGGACCAGCTCCGATGACTACGACATCATAATGATATTCTGCCATTACCCTCTGCGCTCCAATTCTTAGTTTTATTTCTTCAAAATGTTGACGATTAAATGCTTTTACAAAATATTGTAGGGGTACGTTTGCACACCACTTTACGCTAACTAGTTCTTACACTGAAACACGATAGATTTCCGACCGTCACCCTGTTACTTGATCACAGGAACCATTAATTTCAATGACTTGTGGATCCTTCGGTCAGGCCGAAGAATGACGAAATAAAGTTTCTGGATACGAACCAACTAGCCAACTTATCAATTAGTGCAAACCAAGCGTTAGACGTAACCGAGCAACGATTAGGTACGCCCCTACAGCCAACTCATTTAGTATAATTACAGGGCTACTAAATCAGCCCCATAAAATAGTAACGGTTATCACTTTGTAGCGTCGTAGCTTAGGTCTTTAACCGCACGTCTGGCCTTCGCTTTCTCTTGCTCATCATCGCAAATATCTTTGTCGCCCTTGCAAATATCACAGGCCACATCCATTCCCAACGCGCTCATACCACCACATGAACCTGATATAGGCTTCCTTCCCAATAAAACACCCACTGACATCGCTAAAATAATCAGCCCCATGAACAGGAAAACCACTATAAATGTACCCATCACAACTACCTCATTGGGTTAAATAAACAGTAAACTGTTTAGTCAATTTGCTTTCAAATCCATCTTCACTTCGATAGATAAAATAGGCTGCGATGTTGTTTTCGACAGCGAATTTGTACCCTTGTTCAGTCCCCATCACCATGAACATAGTCGCCATTGCGT
>JBFKTM010000638.1:0-2568 GCA_041636295.1 Oleiphilaceae bacterium | reverse complement strand
TAGCGAATCACCGCAATTTTGTTCAATATCTGAAATCACCACCGTTTTATAGTAAGCCTCTTTAACGGATAGTGAAGGGGATTATGGTGACGGTATTTATTTCGATGTTTATCTTTGCGCTCATTGGCGCAATTTCGCCTGGGCCGGTGAATATCATTGCAACAGGGGCCGGTGCCAATTTTGGATTCCGTCGGGCGTTGCCTCATGTTATCGGAGCAACCCTGGCCTATACCCTGATTGTCTTTCTGGTGGGGATCGGTCTCAACAAGGTACTTGAGGCTTATCCCCAGATTACCCAGGTTTTGCAGTATCTTGGCGGTGGGTTTCTGCTTTATATGTCCTACAAAATAGCTACCTCAAAGCCTCTCAATGCAGAGTTAACCTCAACACAACGACCGCCTAGTTTGCTGGAGGGGGCACTGTCACAAGGCTTGAACCCGAAAGCCTGGTTGGTTTCAATGTCGGGGGTTAGCCTGTTTGTTACCGCCAATACACCGGCATCATTCTACCTGTTGGTATTTTGCCTGATCTCATTTACGGTCTGTTTGTTGGGGGTTGGTACCTGGGCGGCAATTGGGCACGTCATTCGTAATTACTTGTCTAATGCCAGGCAGCAGGTTACTTTTAATATTGTGATGGGGCTGCTACTGAGCAGTACCGTGGTGACTATTTTTATCAATAGTTAATGGCGTGGTTAATAGAGCCATCGTAAGCAGAATAAGAGGCATGATGCAGAAACCAACACAGTATTTACAGCGAAGTGCGACGCTACCATGGGTGGAGATGCGTAGTGCTGATCGTTCTTGTGCCTGTTATCACACCCACTCCCATGATGAGTTCTCGTTTGGTGTGATTGATGCCGGTGAGGCTGACTATCGCAATCTGGGACAGAAAAATCATATTGGGGCGGGTGATACGGTGACGATTAATCCGGGAGACGCACACGCCTGTAATCCGAAAGCGGGCAACTGGTCTTACCGCATGCTGTTTGTAGATGCTGACTGGGTCGGTCAACTGCAGCAGGAGATGCTGGCATCGCACCATCTCGACTATCTACCATTTACTAAACTCTACGAGCGCGAGGCCCATACCTATCAGGCCTTTAACGGATTATTTGAAACACTGGCAACGGAAAGCAATGCGTTGGCGGCCGAGACTCTGCTGATCCAGTTTCTGGAAAAACGGTTCTTGCCGGTACACGCCTTGGGCAACGCACCTGAAAAAGCCGATCTGCACCGTATTGAGCGAGTAAAAGAGCTGATCATGGATCAACTGGACGAAAATCTCTCGCTCAATGAGTACTCGGCCCACTGTGGCCTGAGCCGCTACCATTTGATCCGCAGTTTTAAACAGGCCTACGGGCTCTCTCCCCATGCTTTTCAGTTAGATCAGCGCATTAACAGAGCCAAGTCGTTGTTAAAGCAGGGCAGGAGTATCGTGGATACCGCCAGCCTGTTAGGGTTTGCGGACCAGAGTCACTTCCAGCGTAATTTTAAGAAGCGATTGGCGGTAACGCCAAAACAGTATCAGGGATTTTTCGTATAGTTCATGTTCTTGCCTGTTAACAGCCGGTAATTTTAATGCCGAATCTATTTTGCAAAGTACATCGATTAAAAAGCCAGGGATGGACCTGGGATCATTTTCTGTCGGAGCTGGAGCGAATCTACCCCAGCGGCATTGACGAGAAAACCTTAAAGTCTCACTACCGGCAACCTCACAAACGTGCGACCAGTCATACTCAACAGTTAATTGAAACACTTCATTCGCAGTATTTTCCTTCGCCCTTTCCTGCCGATATCGAGGCGTTGATGCGGCTGTATAACAATCTGGTCGCCTGCCCTAAACATGGGACGATTGAGAGCGATATAGCCGACCTTCAGTGCTTTTTACGGGGGCAGTTAGATGAACCGCAACAGACTGCACTGCGTTCTGCGCGGCTACACTGGTTGTTGGCCAACACCTATTTTGATGGCTTGGCGGCCTTGCGCAGTGTTGGTAAGCGGAATCAACTGGAGACCAGTCAACAACGGGCGGTGCAGCACTATCAACAGGCGATCCAACTGATAGAGCTGCATAATCAACAGATGCAGGCTGGGGGAGGGGAGGATAACGCGACGACTACGATGGTCAGTGAATTTACCCTTTATAAGCTGCGTCAGAATATTCTGGCCTGTTATCTAAATGCCGTCGCACCGGAACAACGAGAGCATGATGAAAAAGTCTTGAATTATCTGACCCATTCGGATTTCATGACACAGAGTGCGCGTGTGATGGAGCAGGAGCCATACTTGTGGGTTGTCGCTCGTAATGGCTTACGCTTTGGTTCGTTGCTGAGGTCGAGGGTGTATTGTCAGCAATTTTTTGGTTTGTTAGTGACCGCCAGTCGCTGGTTTGAAGACCTTGACTATGCACCGCTGGGATACCCTGCCATACACCAAAGCAAAGAGTTTCATTGGGCTTGTCAGCATGTGTTGAATGAAGAGGCTGCTGCTGGCTCTACCAAAAGATAACAATGAGGAGAATAAACATGGGAGAGGGTATTAAGGCACGGCTGATGGCCATTATGTT
>JBFKTM010000637.1:0-2569 GCA_041636295.1 Oleiphilaceae bacterium | reverse complement strand
TTTCTCAAAAGTTCGGTGTTTCTGGACGGGCACTAGCTAATTGTAATACCCGGTCAATGACCTAATTATCATGCAACAAACAAAAAGGCCCTGCCATGCCGTGGATACAAGTCAGAATTAATATACACCCTGAACAGGTTGAGAGTATCGAAGACCTCTTACTGGAGTTTGGTGCCTGTGCAGTAACCATGGAAGATGCTGAAGACCAACCCGTTTTTGAACCCGATCTGGGAACCACACCACTCTGGAAACAGACCCGTCTCACCGGATTGTTCGATGCGGCAGCAGATATGCAGTCGATTATGCCCACCATTGAATCCCGCTACCAGGCATTGAGTGGCGACCCGCTTCCACCTCACAAAGTTGAAATTCTTGAGGATAAAGACTGGGAACGAGCGTGGATGGATAACTTTCACCCGATGCGATTTGGTGATCGGCTATGGGTTTGCCCAAGCTGGCGAGAGCCACCTGAGCCAGATGGCATCAATCTGATGCTGGACCCCGGTCTCGCATTTGGCACCGGCACCCACCCCACGACCTCACTATGTCTGGCCTGGCTTGATGGGCAGGATCTCACCGACAAAACGGTTGTCGACTATGGCTGTGGCTCCGGTGTACTTGGCATTGCGGCATTATTGCTGGGTGCCAAACGCGTTATTGGCGTAGACAATGACCCCCAGGCACTGGAAGCCTCGCGGGAAAACTGTCGTCGCAACAATATCGCCGAAGAGCGCTTCGAACTCTATCTACCCGATGACGCCCCCACTATCGAAGCGGATGTTATGGTAGCCAACATTCTTGCTCAACCGCTAATTATGCTCGCCCCCAAACTAGCCGATATGACCAAACAAGCAGGCCTACTGGTTCTTTCCGGCATTCTGGAACAACAGGCAACTGACGTGAGTGAACGCTATGCACAGTGGTATGATATGGAAACGCCAGCACAGAAAGATGAGTGGATCAGACTCAGCGGGCGCAAGCGGTAGCTATTAAAAGTAGTAAAAAGTGGCTACACTTTAACGTACTCGCTACTCGTTACGTTAGTACGCTTACTCTGTTTCATTTATGGTCCGCCCCCGTTAAAGCAAACAGGCGTGTGACAAAATGACCGGAATTAGCGATGAACGTAATGGTTTAAATAAGTATTGTTAATCAAATACCAGACAATTTCCAAAGGATGCAAAGGACGCGATGAGCAACACCCATTTAACTCGATGCCCTCACTGTCAAGCGACCTTCAAAGTTCAAGATCAACATCTTAACGCGGCCGGCGGAAAAGTTCGCTGCGGATCCTGTCTGGAAGTTTTCAATGCCCTTGAGAGTCTAATTGACTCACCCAAAACAAAAGCGCCCCCCGCGAAAGAGCAAAACAATAAACCGCCACAGGCTTCGGAAAAAGCAACAACCGAAAGTGCGAGCGTTCAAGCGGACGATGAAGATGGCGATCTTGTTTTTGCCGATAATCCTGATGAAGACAGTGAAGATGAGGGTTATACCGGGCCAGGCACATTCTCTTCTGAACTCAGTGATAGTTTTCTCGAAATAGAGAAAGGTGGCTCAAGCCAGTTTGCAGATAGCGATTTTATCGACGACCTAGATGACGACGTCAGCAGCAAAAAAACCGGTTCCGATGAGAGCTGGGCAGAGCAAATGCTGGAAGATATTGAGACCGAAGCACCTCGCCCAAGCAAAGCCGCACCAGAGCGAAAACCGGAGAAACAGCAAGAGCACTCGTTTAGTTTTTCTGACGAGTTTTCAGCGCTGGATGAAACTCGCCAGCCAGCCTCACAGCCGGCACGCCATGAGGATGACAGCACTGTAGAAATAGCAGAGCAAACACCCCCCATCCAGGCTCAAAGACCAGACGAAACAGAACTAAGAAGGCAGTATCAAGATCTGAAAGTTGATCCTATTGGCCTGCCAAGCGACTCAGAACGCTCTTTTTTAGGCAACCTTGTCTGGACCTTACTGAATCTGTCACTGCTGGTAGTGCTACTCGCACAACTGGCATGGTTCCATTATGACAAACTAGCGCAATACGACCAGTTGAGACCACTTTATGAAAAAGCATGCCACTATATCGGCTGCAAACTCCCCGACTTGGTAGATACCACCCTGATCCGTAGCCAGAACCTCATCGTTCGCAGCCACCCAACGGCGCGTAAGGCATTGATTATTGACGCCATTATCATTAACCAGGCGTCTTATGACCAACCCTTCCCCAACTTGGCACTCTATTTCTCAGACCTTAACAACAAAGTTATCGCACAACGACTGTTTGAGCCTCAAGACTATCTGGCTGGCGAAGTAAAACAGTGGGAGAGTATGCCAACAAGCACCCCGATTCACATTTCTCTTGAAATACTGGACCCGGGGAGTGAAGCCGTTAACTACTCAGTCGGTTTTTTCAGGCACACCCCACGAAATTAAGAAGCGAGCTGTCTTAATGTCCGACAAACGGTTCCCAGCCTTTAGCTAGCTGATTTTTGAGAGATTGCCCGTAAATTTGTCTGAACTGTGATCGAAATGGCAGTTCAGATAAAAACCTGCAAAAAAGCGATCAATTGTC